>CAZQEF010000128.1:0-5283 GCA_964592325.1 uncultured Treponema sp.
GCGGTTTTTTCCTGAGCTGCAATGTAAAACGGGATACAGCTTATTAATACGATAGCGAATAATGTTGCGGGATTTTTCATAACGACTCCTTCTGCGTTGTATTTCTAACCAGCTGCATAGCGGCCGGCACCATAAAGACTGCAGCAAAATAACTGCAGGTAATTCCCAGAAACAGCGTGGCTCCCAGGTCTGCGATTCCCTTGAATTGACCTGCGAGAGCAAGAGATCCGAACCCGAAGCCTGTCGTGAGCGCGCTGAGTGTCACCGCTTTAAGTGTTTTGCGGAAAGAATCGTTGTCGGGGTCATCCACTTTGAATGCGGTCGCGATATGCACACAGTAGTCAATTCCCGTCCCGATAATGAGTGGAATTGCAAGGACATTGACGATGTTGAATTGTCCAAGGAACGGATAAAGAGCAAACATCAGGAGCATGCCGCACGCGAGCGGGACCGTGCATACTATCGTTTTTGATACAGAGCGGAAAAGAAGAAGTACAAAGAGAATGACAATGACCGCTACTACAAACCCGACATTGTAGGCCTCACCGAGAACTTCCCGGGATAACTCCACGCCGAGCGCAAGGGTTCCCGTCGCCCTGTCTGTTGCGGCTTTGAGTCCATCCGTGAAGGTGATAAACGATTCACCCGATTCAAGTGCCGGGTCGGGAATTATATATGCAAGAAACTCTTTCCCGTCCGGTGTAACCAGGTCGTTGCGAATGTTGTCCGGTATGTCTGCTATGGTGATGGGACGGGTAACCTCAGCCATACGGGTAATTGATTTGTCCAGCTCACGGGCAAATGATGCATCAAGAGTTTCAAGTTCCGCGTATCGGGATTCACGGATGATTTCTTCAAGCGCTGTGCGTACCCGGAGGAATACTTCTTTCCCGGGGTTGCCGGTATCACTTCCAAAAATCTCCCGTATCATTGCATTGCGTTTTCTGACCGGTAACGATTTTTCCCCGAGAACAGTCGCACTCAGGTCTCCAATCTCAATACAATTCCACTCAAGCCGTTGAAACTCCTGGGACAGTTCTTCTACCCGTTCCCTGTTCCAGTATGTATCGGTGGTGTCAGTTCCTCCGGCTGGAATGAGAGAACGGTTCTTCTGGTTGCGGATCCGGCCGATCAGAGTCAGGCGGCTGTTCTGTTCATCGGGTGAGGGAATGTAATCCGCGAGAGATTCTGTCCGGCTAACGAGGGGCGCGTCCGCAAGCTTGTCTGAAAGAGCTCTGACTTCTTCAAGACTTTCTGCGTATGCCATATGCTGCCATGTTGATATACCGAATCGTTCCGCTACTTTGTCCTCAGTATTCTTCGCCGCAGTCCCCTGGGGACCGATTTTACGCATATCGTATTCAAAGGAATTCGCGGAGACAAAGAAAACGGAAACTGCCGCGGCAAGAACAAAAATCCCGAGTGTAAAGACCGGCTTCCGGCGTGTAGTCTGTATAAGTCTGTTTAAACCGGAATAGGAGAGCAGTGCCTGTTTCCCCTTTCCCCCCTGTTTGCCGGGGAAAGTTGAAAGAAGCGCGGGAAGAACGAGAAATGCGGCAGCGAGAGTTGTGCAAATCCCGGTTCCCGCGATAAGTCCGAACTGACGAAATGCCAATGTCCGGGAAAGCATGAGCGAATAAAAGGCGATTGCTGTCGTCCCTCCGCCGATGATGATGGGGGCAGCGACATGCGCGAAAACCGCTCTCATGGATTCCTCGATCGTTTTCCCCGTGCTGCGCTCTTCATCGAAACGGGAGACAATATGCACCCCGAAATCTATTCCAAGTCCTACAAGAAGCGCGCCGAAAGAACTCGTTATCATGTTGAGTTTGTGCACCGTGACCGAGGCAAAAGCGAGATCAATCAGAATACCGGTTATGAGTGCCAGCAGGGCGAAGAGGATTGAACGTTTACGGCTCATGGAGACAAGAAAGAGGAGAACGATTAGTCCAAGCGCCAGGAACGTCGGATAGAAGATGTCAGAACTGATTGCGCGTTCTTCATCAGCCTCGTTTTCCACATCCCCGGTGAACGAGAAAGAAATACCTGTTGTCCCATACCGGTCGAGCAGCGCTTCTGTTTCCCGACCAACTCTCCGGGTGTTTTCAGAAAGACTGAAAAGTTTTTCGCGGTCGCCCAGTGTGAAATTCGGGCGGATAAGCATGATAAGCGTGGTTTCATCAGGATCGATCATAAAGGTGTCGCCATACAGCCATGAATCCACGAGCGCTGAAGAAGAGTCGTCCTTCCCGCTTTGAAGTGCGGTTGCCAGTTTCCCGGAGAAGAGAGAAAAACGGGACAATGTCTGATATGTTTCCTGTTCACCGTTTGCGCCTTCAAGGTCATCATCCATTCCTTCCGCAAGTTTTTCTTCGATAAGGTCGTTTGTGGTTCGAATTAGCGGAAGTAGCCGTGTTGAACGGAAAAGTCGTTCATTGTCCTCAAGGTCTGCCGTGTCCTGAAGAAGAAGTCCCCAGGTATCAAGAAACTCCCTGTCTGTTTCCGACTCTATGGAGCGGATGAGCGGCTTTGTTAACTCATCGGTAAGAAGGGCCTTCTCAAAGGCCGTTGCCGCTGTGATCAGGGCTTCCCGGTCCGGTCCCTCAAGTAACGCGACGAGAATTGATGTTGTCTCAAAGTCGTCGGAGATCCGCTTGAAATTCTGAGCTACCAGATTATCTTCGGGGAGAAGTTGGGCGATATCCGTCTCCACCCCGAGGCGTGTTACAAGACCCACCGAAATGCAGGTAAGGACTGCCGTTATCCGGAGAATGGCTTTTCTGTGATGAACCACCCAGCCCCCGGATTTTTCAAAAAAATTTGTTAGCTTCATGAAATCTCCTTTTAGTTACCGGCTGTTTTGTCCGGAACCCGTACTACCGCCTGTTTATATAACCGGTTAGTTAGCTTCTGCCGGGAAGTGACTAACCGTTTAGTCAAATCGTACTGTCAGAAAAAACCCTCTAGCGGGCTTTCCTGTGCTCAGCGGGTCGTTTTCTCCCGCATTGTGAATGCCATATGCGTTCCGATAAAAGAGTCAATAAACTGTTCCCTCAGTTCACTCTCGTCGATTCCGAAACGTTCCATCCATATCTCATGGTATGCAACATAGTCGAGAAAGGGCATGACACCGGTAAAAAACTCGGTAATCATGGCATGACCGCGGTTGGCATCCACCGTCACGTGGCTTTTTTCTGCGGCAGAAAACATGACGCCCATTACTTCTTCAAGAATTTCAAACACCAGTTTGTTAATGGGCGCCCGTTTTGCCGTTTCCATAATCATAACCCTGATAACGTCCTGACGTTCTTCCAGAATATCAAGAAATCCCGTAAGCATCTTTTTAATTTCTCCGGTGTTGGAGTAATTGATATCAAGAAGACCGCCGGATTTCATGAGCGCGATAACCACGTCCCGGGCTTCAAGGAAGAGGATGGTCAGCAGTTCTTCCTTGTTTTTGTAGTAGTAGTAAATGAGCGCCTTGTTAACCCCGGCGCTTTTTGCAATTTCGTCGACACGGGCGCCTTCAAAACCTTTTGAGGCAAACTCATGAGCCGCCGCTTCGAGGATTCTCTGCTTTGTGTTTTCCGTCATTTCCCGTGTCATCGCGCATCCTTTATTAACCAGTTAGTTAAAAATAAGCGAGAAACGGGTATTTGTCAAGATAGTATAGATACTTTTCTGGAACGTTGAACTTCTCTCCCAATGTCAGTAGAATTGCCTTTCTTGGTAAGGATCGTGTATGTCGGGGAGAAAAGAACTGCATATTGAAGGATTCGCGCTTTCGGATGACGGCCGGACGATGGCTCGTGTAACGGGTCCGGAAACGGCGGACATGGGAAGGATTGTATTTTGCGACAGTGTTATGCCCGGAGAGACAGCGATTGCACAGATGGATAACGGTGCAGACAAAATACCGCATGTCCGGGTTGTCGATATAACACGGTATAGTACCGGGCGCACGGAACCCTTTTGCCCGGTCTTTGGGCAATGCGGCGGATGTACGGTGCAACAGTTGAGCTACTCCGCCCTTGCTGAAGAAAAAACGCGGCACGTACGCGACTGCATGACGCGTATCGGGAAGATACCCGTGGAAACCATCAAAAAGCAGATGTCGCCCATCGTGGTCGCCGAAAATCCCTTGATGTACCGCAATCACCTGCAATACCACCGGGATCTGAAAGCGCCCGGAAATACGGTGCGTTTCGGACTGTATGCATCGCGCAGTCATGAGGTTGTGTTGCATGAAACGTGCATGATCGCGCACCCGGCCATTGATGTAACGCGCAAAGCCGTTGAGCAGTATTTTGACCAGCATCCTCAAGTCCTTGCGGATGAGACAAAGAACCCCTGGACTCTGGTTGTGCGCGCGGGGACCCGGACACAGCAGGTTGCGTATGCTATAAAAAACGCGGAAGGAACACGGTGTCAGTATGAAGGACTTTCTGAATATATTGCCCAAGCACTCCGTGGGCAAAATCTGCCGTTTGAGGTGAATCAAACACAGATTACGGAAAAAATTGACGGTCGAATATTTCGAGTCTCCATCGATTCCTTTTTTCAGGTTAATACCGCGCAGGCTGACGCCCTTTACCGGCGCATCAAAGACCTCTTGCCGGACGACGCAGGGGCTTATACCCTGCTTGATTTGTACTGCGGGACCGGAAGCATTGGACTCTATCTGGCGGATTGTGTGCGGGAGGTCATCGGCATAGAGATCAATAAACAGGCTATAGAAAACGCCCGGGACAATGCGGAAATGAACACCATCACCAATGCCCGGTTTTATACACAGGCTGCAGAACGTACCGAATACGGAAAGTTGAATATTGGTCGCCCGCTCATCGTGGTTCTGGATCCGCCGCGGCAGGGTTGCGCGTCCGGTCTGATCGAAAAAGTAAAAACACTGATCCCGGAGCATATCATCTATATCTCGTGCAATCCGGCCACCCTCGCGCGTGACGTACGCGCTTTTGTCATGGAAGGATACAACTTCAAGAGTATCACTCCGGTGGACATGTTTCCCTGGACGGGGCATGTAGAAACGGTTGTGTTGATGTCACGGGTTGAAAAGTAGAAGGGAAGACCACCGCGACCCACTGCTGCAAAAAAAAATCCGGGGACAAAATCCCCGGATTTTTTCATTTCTTCACAACCGAATCAGTTTTTTCCCTGAAGGATTTCTTCCTTCTTTTCAAGGAGAAGGGCGTTTCCGCTGGTGATCAGTTCATGCTTCATACGGCACTCGGGAAGGGCTTTTTCGATGAAGTATTTGGCAACATC
>CAZQEF010000129.1:0-5282 GCA_964592325.1 uncultured Treponema sp.
GGAAAGCGGACAACGGCATTTCGCTTTTTTAAGTTCATGGTACAAGGTCTTGTCCGCCCGCACCGTTTCCGATACTATTCTGCTCATGAATTACACCGAAACACTGCATAAACACGCGCTTGCCGTACCGGAAGTGCTCCTGCCGAAACAGTCGATAGATCTTGCCAAATGGGCGGTTATTGCCTGTGATCAATACACCCAGGACCGGGATTACTGGAGCCGGGTTGAAAAGACAACCGCCGGAAGCCCTTCTACCGGCTCGCTCATTTTTCCGGAAGTATATCTGGAAGATTCCGGACGCGCTGACCGGATTGCCGCGATCCATGCTTCCATGAAGGCTTATCTTGATCCGGCAGGTACCGGTGTGTTTGCTCCGCCGGTTCATGGCTGCATATATCTTGAACGAACCACTGCCTATGGGCGCCTTCGCAAGGGTCTTGTCGCGGCAATAGATCTTGAGTCCTACGACTGGAAACCGGATACGACCGCCCCGATTCGCGCTACCGAAGCAACCATAGTGGAACGTATTCCTCCCCGCATGGAAATCCGCCGCGGAGCTCCCCTTGAACTCCCCCACATCATGCTCCTGGTGAATGATCCGGATAAAACCCTCGTTGAACAGACAGGTGCCCGGGTCAAAGACGGGGCGACCTGCTACGATACCCGTCTGGAACCCGATGCCGGCCATATCCGCGGCTGGAGCGTATCATCGGATCAGGATCTTGCCGCGCTTGCAGGGGCGATCGAACAAATCGGAAAAAATAACACCGCCCCCGACGGTTCCACCTTCCTTTTTGCCGTTGGCGACGGAAACCATTCACTGGCAACCGCAAAAGCGGTCTGGGAAGAATACCGGGACGAGCACAATCTTTCCGGAGAAGCAGCAAGAAACCATCCGGCACGTTATGCCCTGGTAGAAATAGTCAACATTCATGATGACGGACTCACATTCGAACCGATTCACCGGGTGCTGTTCGGAGCCGACCAGCAGGAACTCGTCGCTTTTATCCGTGAGAAACTGGGAGGAGAAGCAACGGCAGCGGCCGATGCAGGTGAACTCGAAACCCTGGTAGGCGACGCGAAAACAACCCGTTTCGGATTTGTATCTCCCGGCGCCGCTACTGTCCTTGAGAGCCCCGATCCCGCGCTTGCCGTAAGCAGACTGCAGCCGGTTCTTGACGAGTTCCTTGATAAACATACCGGCGTTACCGTGGATTACATTCATGGAACCGATGAGGTATTCCGTCTGGGCAAGAAAGCCGGCGCCGTGGCCATACTCCTGCCGCCGGTAGAGAAAAACAGTTTTTTCTCTACCATAGCGACTACCGGACCGTTGCCCCGAAAGAGTTTCTCCATGGGAGAAGCAAGCGAAAAACGGTATTACCTTGAATGCCGCGCACTGTTCAGGTAGAAGCCTTGCAATTCCGGAACCAATATCCGAGAATTAGCGGTATGAATCCTGACTCGGGCAACGGAGCATCTGCACCACTGGAAGACCGACTTGAGCCATTTCGAAAGCATGCGATCCCGGCCGCTGTTGTCTGTTTTATCCTGGCAGTCATTGTATCGGTGGTATGCCTGAGAAACGGCTGTACCACCATATTTCAGAACGCGTTTTATCTGCCCATACTCATTATCGCGCTGTATTATCCGGCATGGGGGATGATTCCTGCATTTCTCTCTTCCGCGGTTTATCTCGGACTTTTCCTCTTCTTCGGACCGGGTATGACGGGCATGCTTCCCGCGCTTTTCAGAATCCCTTTTTTTCTTGTTGTATCAGGAGTCACCGTACACGTCTCACGGCGTCGTTTCCGGGCGGAAGCGGCACTGCGACACCATATGGAACATCTTGAAGACCTCGTAGCGGATCAGACGCGCTATATCTCGGAGAAACTGGAGCGTTCGCACCAGCTTGGAGAGGCCTACCGGAAGGGAAACGAATATTACGAAATGCTGTTTGCGCAGATTGATGCGGCCATGATAATATGGAACGAGGATCTCTACATCACCGATGTAAATGGCGCTTTTTGCCGCTGCACAAACCACGACAGTTCCGAATTGAAAGGAAGGAAAATAGCGGATATACTGCCATTTGATCCGGATGATTTCCACAATTATCCCGTACAGATTGAGTTGCCCTCCCGTTCTCCGGAACGGCACAGGCGACGCAGTTTCTGGATTATTTCCCGAATTCTTGATCCGGGGAGCGGGGAACCCCGCGCGTACGTCGCGGTCGGAATGGATATTCCGTCCATTGAAACCATCAAACGATGAGGTACTGCTTTCAATGCCGTTAACAGATTTGGGTAAAAAAGTATTTTTTCTGTATCCACCCAGTGTCATCCGGGACGAAATGATCGGCCGGCTTCTGGATCAGGAATTTGAAGTATATATGCTCAAAGACATCAAAATGGTCGACCTGATTCTGAAAAACCACCCCGACTCGCTGGTTTTTGTGAATATCGATACCGGCCATTCCGAGCCGGAATGGGAAGAATGGATCCGTAAAACGATGGAAACGCCTGAAACTTCCGGAATAGGCATCGGCATAGTAACCTACAATACCGATGATGCCCTGCAGAGAAAATACCTTATGGACATCGGCATCCCCTGCGGATTCATTAAACTCAAACTCGGTCTCGATGAGAGCACCCGTATCCTGCTCGCGACACTCAAGGCAAACGAAGCAAAGGGACGGAGAAAATACGTCCGCGCGAACTGTTCAAACGACACTCTTTCAGCCGTCAACCTCCGGGAAGGACCCATACGTACTTCGGGTAAGCTGCTGGATATCAGTATTGTCGGGTTTTCCTGCATCCTCGACCCCGATCCCGCATTCCAGAAAAACTCAAAGCTTCATGATGTGCAGCTCAAACTGCGGGCGAGCCTCATACGAACCAAAGTTGTCGTTTTCGGCATGCGCGAGCACGAAGGAAGGACTGTGTATGTCATGCTCTTTACCGAGCCGCATACACAGGCATCCCGTGAAAAAATACGCAACTTTATCCAGATCACGCTCCAAAGCGAAATAGAACTCGAGATGAATCTGGTAAGAACAGTCAAACAGGACGAAGAACCCTAACGGGCAAGCGCCTGTCCGAGATCTTCCAGAATATCATCAATATGCTCGATGCCGATTGAAAGCCGTACCAGTTCCGGAGGCAAACCGGCGGCGCGCTGTTCCTCTTCGCTCATTTGCGAGTGTGTCGTGCTTGCCGGATGTGTTGCCAGACTCTTCGCATCTCCCACGTTGGAAACATGCGAGAACAGCTTGAGCCGCTCAATGAACTGGCGTCCCCGTTCCGTGGCGGTTTTTCCGTTGCCGGCCTTGATGCCGAAGACGACCATGCCTCCCGAACCGCTTTTCAGCTGCTTCTTCGCGACCGGGAACGCCGGATCATCCTCCAGCCCCGGATACCGGATCCAATCCACTTCAGGATGATTCTTGAGAAATTTCGCTACCGCGAGACCGTTCGCGCTGTGGCGTTCCATTCGCAGATGGAGCGTTTCACAGCCGATGAGGAATATCCAGGCATTGTCCGGAGAAAGACAGGCGCCGAGATTCCGCAGGGGAACCGTCCTGAAGCGAAGGGCGAACGCAATGGGAGCCAGTTCGGCTGGAAGGTCGGAGCCCCAGCGAAGGCCGTGATAGTTGGCATCGGGTTCGGTAAAGAGTGGTACATTGGAGTTCTTCCAGTCGAATGTTCCGGCATCTATCACCGCGCCGCCCATGGCCGCTCCGTGTCCGCCAATCCACTTGCTGAGGGAATGTATCACGATATCCGCGCCATCGGTTATGGGCCGGTAGATCGCGGGAGGAGTAAAGGTTGAATCAACCACGAGCGGAATACGGTGTTCGTGGGCAATATCGGCAAGCGCGCGGATATCCGGCATATCAAGCGCCGGATTCCCCATGGTTTCCACATAGAGGAACCGTGTTTTCGCGGTGATTACCGAACGGAATGAATCGGGATTGGCTGCATCGGCAAATTTTACGGTAATACCCTGATCAGGAAGAAGCACCTTGAACATGGTCACGGTACCGCCATAGAGATTTGAGGCCGATACGATCTCGTCGCCCGCACGCGCAAGCGTGAGCGCCGCGTAGTGAACGGCCGAAGTACCCGAGCTCGTTACCACCGCGGCAGCGCCCCCTTCCAGTGCGGCAAGCCGGTTTTCGAGGATCTGGCTTGTGGGATCACCGAGCCGTGTATAGATAAATCCGAGATCCTTGAGGGCGAAAAGATTCGATGCATGTTCCGCCGAGTCAAAGGTATACGCGGTGGTACGCCAGACGGGCAGTCCCCGTGCGCGGTTGACAGGATCCGGTGTCTGCCCGCCATGTACGGCTATTGTTTCAAATTTCCTCTTGTCCATACGCGTCCTTCCTTATTCTTCCCACAGCCAGGTTGAAAGATACCGCTCTCCGGTATCAGGCAAAAGGGCAACAATGACCTTGCCCGCGTTTTCTTCTTTTTCCGCCAGGGCGAGCGCCGCATCAAGTGCAGAACCGGAAGAAATGCCGATAAGCAACCCTTCTTCCCGGGCAGCACGCCGTGCTGCCGTGCCGGCTTTGGCATCGTCGGTCAGGTATATCTCGTCAATGACCGAACGGTCAAGTATATCCGGAATGAACCCGGCCCCGATCCCCTGTATCTTGTGTGGTCCGGCAGTTCCCCCCGAAAGTACGGGAGAACCCGACGGTTCAACCGCGACAACGCGCACTGATTCCTTTTTCGATTTGAGATACCCACCGGCACCGGTAATGGTTCCGCCCGTACCGATTCCGCTTATAAAGATATCGATCTTTCCTTCGGTGTCCTCCCAGATTTCCGGGCCGGTTGTCTTCCGGTGCATTTCGGCATTAGCCCGGTTCATGAACTGCTGGGGCATGAAAGCGCCGGGATTGGCGGCAACCAGCTCCTCGGCACGGGCAATGGCCCCTTTCATGCCGAGCGCGCCATCGGTGAGGACAATCTGTGCACCATATGCCGCGAGAAGTTTCCGCCGTTCTATACTCATGGTGTCCGGCATGGTGAGAATAACCCGATAGCCCTTTACCGCGGCAACTGCCGCAAGCGCAATACCGGTATTCCCGCTTGTCGGTTCAACAATGATGGAGTTTTCCGGGAGGAGACCGTCTTTCTCCGCCTGTTCTATCATGGCAAGACCAATACGATCCTTCACGCTGGAAAACGGATTGCTGCTTTCCATCTTTACCCAGACTTCCGCTTTGCCGGTATTCATACGGTTAATCCGTACCAAGGGGGTATTGCCGATCA
>CAZQEF010000130.1:0-5265 GCA_964592325.1 uncultured Treponema sp.
AACCCCCGTCACGAGCTTGGGAAGCTCGGGTAATAGCCGTTATACGACATCCGCTAAAAAGGGTCTTGAAAAAAAGTGATGTTGCATTGTATCCATCGCTTCCGTAACTTGTCAACAACCTGTCACGGGTGTAGTATGTTTCCATGAGCGACGCACGTGAATATAACCGCGTGGGGGTTGTCAATCCTTTTGATGCTCCCGTGTACTACATTGAAGAAACAGACAGTACCATGACCGACGCCCGTATTCTCGCCGAACGGGGAGAACCGGACGGAACGGTCATCTTTGCCGGCGTACAGACCGGGGGGCGCGGAAGAATTCAGGGGCGCGTATGGGAGTCCTTCCCGCATGAAAGCCTCCTGTGTACGGTAATTTTCCGCCGAAAACCTGATCCGGTCATCACCCTCAGGGCAGGTCTTGCGGTTGCCCGGACATTCGACCGGCTCCTCCCTTCGAATGGGGACCTTTCGGTCAAGTGGCCGAATGATGTTCTGTTCCGGGGCAAGAAAATGGCCGGTATCCTTTGCGAGTCTGACGGATCAACAATTCTGGCAGCAGCAGGTCTGAACCTCTCGCAAAAGTCATTCCCTCCCCACCTTGCTGACAAAGCTTCGTCTCTCGCACTTGCCCGTGAAGCATTCACTGCAGAAACAGTATTTCCCGCACTTCCCTTGCCACAGGATATACTCCCCCTGTTTCTTGCCGAGCTTTCCTCGACACTCGCGGATCCGCTTTGGAACCGCAGGCTCTCGGCCCTCCTGTGGAACCGCGACGAACAAGTCCGCTTCATTGCCGGAGATCCGGAGAAAGGCGAAACGGTAAAAGGTCGTATCGCCGGGATCGGAAAGACCGGAGAATTGCTCATGGATACCGGCACTACGGACAAACCGGATATCCGGTCATTCTGGTCCGGCGAGATTTTATACTAGCCCCCTTGCGTTCCTTCTTTCGCCTCGCTATTATTACTCCATTATGCTTGACTACCGATTTATCAAAGAGAATCTCAGCGCGGTAAAGGCGAATATTGCCGCGAGGAACATGACTGCCGACGCGGACACTGTTGTAACCCTTTTCGACGAACGAACCCGCCTCGTCACCAGTCTGCAGGAACTGCAAACCCGCCGCAATGATAATGCGCGTGCCATGAAGGGAAAGCTCCCCGATGACGAGCGTTCAAAGCTCATTGCAGAGGGAAAGTCCATCAAGGATGATATCAGCCGGATGGAAGCGGAGGTCTCCCGTCTTGAAGCGGAACTTGATGAAGCCGGTCGCAGAATTCCAAACATGGCCCATCCGGAAGCACCGCAGGGAAAGGAAGACAAGGACAATACCGAAGTCGCCCGTTTCGGCGAACCGAAGAAATTTTCTTTTACGCCCAAAGATCATGTACAACTCGGTGAAGAGCTCGATATCCTTGATTTCGAAGCGGGAACCAAGGTTTCCGGCGTCAAGTATTACTATCTCAAGAACGAAGCAGTGTTCCTCGAACAGGCGCTTATCATGTATGCGCTCAACAAGCTCCGCAAAAAAGGATTTACGCCATTCATTACCCCGGACGTTGCCAAGGAAGAAATTCTTCAGGGTATCGGATTTAATCCACGCGGAAACGAGTCCAATGTCTATACCCTGGAGGGAGAAGCATCCTGCCTCGTCGCTACGGCGGAGATCACCCTGGGCGGCTACCACAAGGACGAGCTGCTTGCCCGTGAAAAATTGCCCCTTCGTTACTGCGGCCTTTCGCATTGTTTCCGCCGTGAAGCCGGCGCTGCCGGACAGTTTTCCAAGGGACTCTACCGGGTACACCAGTTTACCAAACTGGAAATGTTTGTGTACTGCCTGCCCGAAGATTCTGACCGGATTCATGAGGAATTGAGGAAAATTGAAGAAGAGATTTTTACCGGACTTGGTATTCCTTTCCGGGTCGTGGATACCTGCACCGGCGATCTCGGCGCGCCCGCGTACCGCAAGTGGGATCTCGAAGCCTGGATGCCCGGGCGAAACGGCGGAGAGTGGGGAGAGGTTACTTCCACATCAAACTGTACCGATTACCAGTCCCGCCGGCTCAACGTCCGCTTCAAGGACGAGGACGGAAAGAATCGTTATGTTCACATGCTTAACGGAACTGCCGTCGCCATTTCACGTGCAATGGTTGCCATCCTGGAGAATTTCCAGAATGAAGACGGATCGGTAACCATCCCGGAAGCACTTGTTCCCCTGTGCGGATTCACAACCATACAAAAGAAGTAACACAGGAAGATGAAAAAACGCCGCGAACTTCGCGGCGTTTTTCTTTATTAATGCACCTGACTGTAATATCCGGCTATATCGCTCCGCCATTCGGCGCGCGTTTCCCGTCCTTCCCATTCAATCTGCCGAATGATGGTGAACTTCCGCTTGTCCGCCGGGTCATCATACGTCACGACAGCGAAACGCCCCTGTCCTATATACAGCAGATTCTCGTTATCGCTGATCTTCTCTGCATCCCGGAGAAACTGCAACACACAATCAAAGTGAACCGGAGTTCCGGTACTCTTGTCCGCGAGAGCGGCAGCAAGATCCTGGATGGGTTCGCCGCACCGTGCACAAACGGGTGTCGGCATTTTGGGTGGTGGTGGTATTTCCGGCGCGTTTACCCTGCGCTGCCGTTTCTTGTCAGTATTCTGATCGGACCCCGGCTGGCGTCCTGTCTGTTTACGTGATTGTTGACTTGCGCTTTGACGGGCATTGTTTCCAGTATCCCTGTTTCTGTTTCTTCTCCGGCGATCCCTTCTGCGGGGATTCTCGGTTGTATCACTCATTATTCGGTCCCTTTACATCTATCAGTTTGTTGCTCAAAACCAGCGCTATGCGGTGAATGGCTCCCTGAATATACCCCTCGTCCCGGATTTTCTCCTGCAGTTCGCGGATTCGGGGATTTTCGGCTTTCTTTTTCTTTACCATGGTTAACGCTCCGCAATCGCAGATTCAAAGTGCCGTATCCTGAGAGGTTCTGACGCAAAGGGGTCGGAACTCACAAAAACAACATCAAACCGTACATACATACTACTATATTGTCGATGCGCAACAAGAAAACATTTAGCCGTTTCAATCATTCTTTTTGACTTTGCCTGTCCGATAACCATTTCGAGATCATCTTCCTGACCATGAGGCCAGGTCTTTACTTCAACAAAGACAATGGTATCACCGTCTACACCTATTATATCAATTTCTCCCCGGCGTGTCCTCCAGTTTCTGGCTACGATGGTCCAGTTTTTACCGGCAAGATAGTCAACAACCTGATCCTCGCCGGCATCACCGGTCTTCTTCGTCAGTTGCGTTTCTGATACTCCGCAGGGTCTATGGCACGGGCAATAAAGAGCGTGCGGTTTTCCATGAGATTTATCCGCTCCCCCTCATCAAGTGTATATGGCTGGGCGAATTCGTCAATAAGAATGCGGATAACCGGCCGCAGGGGGGCTTCACGGTGACTCTCAATGACACGGGCAATACTCGAATTATTCATCAATACGATGGAACCCACCGGATATATTCCCATACTCTGTATCATGGCCTTTATGATATCGGGATCGAACCTTCTTGCGTTGTCGGCAAGCAAATTCCTCATGGCCTGGTATCCTACCATGGAATCACGGTAGGCTTTCGGAGATACCATGGCTTCGAAGGCATCAGCGACGGAGATCACACGGGCTCCGATATCAATATTTTCTCCGGCAATTTTCCCCGGATACCCGTCCCCGTCCCACCGCTCATGATGCTGTACCGCAGCTCTTCCGACTTCATCGGCATAGAGCAACTCGTTTACAATGGTTTTGTACCCATAAAAGGTATGTGAACGCATGAGCTGGGTTTCCGTATCATCAAGAGCCCCTTCCTTGGAAATAATTGAGTCCGGAATTTTGAGCATGCCCACATCATGAAGAAGCGCGCCGGTTGCAATCTGGAGTACCCGATGCCGGGGCAATTCAAGATGACTGGCAATGATGATTGAAAGTATCGCTATATTGACCGAACTTTTCGCCAGCTCCATTTCCTGTACGTCACCGCCGAGGATAAACCCGACAATTTCCGACCGGTTATCATGAACCAGCACCATCAACTCATTTACAATACGGTCAATACCGCGGGTGCGTATCTCCTTCTTTCCGCGTATGTCTGAAAAGACGGCATCAAGATCCCGTATCAGAGTATAATACGCCTGATACAGTTCGTTATTCGCAAGTACTTCCGGAAGTTTGAGTATCTGTTCCGAGGTATATTCAATGGCATCAAGCTGTGCCGGTTCCGGAGGCAGTCCGGGTTCATCAGATTCATCCATCTCCTCAACTTCGGCCAGTTCCGCAAATTCGTTCTCGACGGCAAGCTGTGAGTCATGGGTTACGAGCGTACCGGCAGTCATGACAAAAGCGATTTTCCAACGGTCAAGAGCGGCGAGTTCACGTGTTTTTATGGGAACGCCCCTGCTCACAAGCATGTTCTCTCCGTCATCGAAAAAAACGGGAGCAGTGAAGCGCATCCCCTCTTCAAGTTCGTTTCTGAATACTTTCTTTAACATGTTCAAATCCTCATACCAACTTTATGCTATATCAAACCATCGGTAATTCCGCGTTCAAAAAAAGCGAAGATCGCGGCAACGGCTTCCCATGTTTCTTCCGGGATACAGTTTCCTACATCCTCGTCAGATAGAATATCGGCAAGAAGCGGGTCTTCGACAACCCGTATTTCATGTTCACGGGCAATCTCCAGCAGGCGTTTTGCCAGTTCATTCTTTCCTCTCGCAACAATTACCGGTGCCGGCTCCGCTCCGGTATACGACAAGGCCACCGCCGCTTTTTTCATGTCATATCTCCACGTCTATCCCGGAATACCCTGATCCTTCCGGATTACCGGAGGAGTAGAGCACACCGGTTATTCCGGTACCGGCAAAAGCCTGTTTTAAATATACTTCAATTTTCCCTGCAATGACAGTATCGTTCGCGGGATCATTCATGTAGGTACAGCATTGGTCTTCCAGAACGAATTCCCACCGCCTTTTTCCATCATTGACGGTCAATACTGTTCTTAACATGCTTTCAAGGGCTGTATCGACCAGAAAGCGGAGTGATCCGGTCAAAATCCGTCCGAGTACCGTTCGCTTGAACGGAAAAGTGAGCCAATGGCGTTCGTGGCCCTTCTTTTGATTTATGAAGGCAAGGATGTCTCTCTCTCCGGCGTCGGTTCCACCGGATTCTCCGTCAATAATATCCATGAAAAGGGAAACAAGCTGAT
>CAZQEF010000131.1:0-4133 GCA_964592325.1 uncultured Treponema sp.
GGCTCTCCAACCTGTATCCGGGTAATACCGGCGGAGGGAGCGATGAAAACTCGTCTTTATGCCTTTCTGTCAATTTTTATGCTCATGAGTCTGGGAAGCCTCGCCGCTCTTGGCAGCAGCGAGCAGTCAACCCGTAACCGTGAAGTTATCGTGTATGCATATGATTCATTTGTTTCTGAATGGGGTCCGGGTCCCGAGCTTAAACGGCTTTTTGAGGAAGGCTCGGATTATACTCTCACGCTGGTGTCTTGCGGCGATGCGGCCCAGGTCCTTTCACGGGCGGTACGGGAAAAAACAAATCCCCGCGCCGATGTTCTGGTGGGAATAGACAATACCCTGGAGACACAGGCAAGGAACGCGGAGGTGCTTGCTCAATACCGCCCGGCAGATGCCGATAAGCGTATTCCGGAGGAGCTGGTTTTCGCGGATGACTGGCTGCTGACTCCATATGACTGGGGAGTCTTTTCAATTATCCACGATACGGAATCGGGCGTGGTTCCTCCGGCCTCTCTTGAAGAGCTGGCCTCAGTAAAATACCGGGGGAAAATTATTTTGATGGATCCCCGTATGAGTACCCCTGGAGCCGGTTTTCTTGCCTGGACTCTGGCCGCGTACGGTGAACGGTACGAAGAATACTGGCAGCGGCTTAAACCGAACATTCTTACGCTTGCTCCCGGATGGGATGCGGGATACGGCCTTTTTGTCGCAGGGGAGGCACCCCTGGTTATCAGCTATACCACAAGTCCCGCCTATCACTTTGAATTTGAACAAAGCACCCGGTATCGTGCGCTTCTGTTTCCGGAAGGGCATGTCCGCCAGATCGAGGGGGTCGGAGTGGTACGCGGTGCCGAAAACACCGAAGGCGCGCAGGCCTTCATCGATTTCCTTGTGAGCCCGGAGGCGCAGAAGGTGCTGCCCCGAACCCAGTGGATGTATCCGGTGAATCCGTCCGTTTCTCTCCCGGACTCTTTTTCCGTTTCCCCCCGGCCGGACCGTATACTGATGCCTCCCGCAAACGGTATGCAGGCAGCGACCGAACGGGTGCTTGATATTTTGTCACACTGATGCGATCAGGAATTGCAAGGAGTCTTGAAACAGCAGGAGGACTCTCACTCTGTCTCGTCATACTTGCCGGCGTACTCCCGCCGCTTGCGGCCGTTTTCCTGATTGCTGTTGCTCCTTCCCCGCCGGATCCGGATATTGGCAGGTTCATTTGCCAGCGGCTTCTGCCCGCGCTCAGGTTCACCGTACTGCAGGCTGTTCTTTCCGCCTTGCTTGCCGTTCTTGTCGGTGTACCGGCGGCGTTTCTTGCCGCGCGGAGAAACTTTCCCGGGCGGCGTCTGTTACTGGCTTTGTCCGGAGTGCCGCTGTGTGTACCGCCGGTAGTCATCGCGCTTTCATTCGTTCTTTTTTACGGACAGGGGGGTGTCCTCAACACGTTGCTCATGTCGGTTTTCTCCCTGAAACGGCCCCCGGTCAGTTTCCTCTACTCGCTTGCCGGAGTCGTGCTTGCTCATGGACTCTATAATTTTCCGGTTGTGCTGCGTACGGTTGCCCGGACATGGGAACGGCTTCCATCTGAGCGGGAACAGGCCGCGGTCCTTCTTGGCGCAGGACCTTTCCGGGTGTTCCGTACGGTCATCCTGCCCGCCCTTGCCGGATCGATCATTTCATCCGCCACGCTTGTTTTCCTCTATTGCTTTTTCAGTTTTGTCATTGTCCTTATGTTCGGGCGTGTCGGAGGAACAACGCTCGAAGTGGAACTGTACCAGGCGGCGCGGAATGTCCTGAACATGCGCAGCGCTGCACTCATCGTTCTTGTTGAAACCGGTTTTGCTGCGGGTGTGGTTTTTCTTTTTTCTTCGATCCAGCGGTTTTTCGTGCACACGCGGGGCATGACGGTACTCCGGCCGCGACGTCCGCTTTCCGGGTTCCGGGAACTGGCGGCCGGCGGTGGATTTCTCCTTCTATTACTCGTTTTTTTTATCGGCCCTCTGTGCATGATTATCTTCCGCTCCTTCATGGCATCTTCCGGCGGGCAGTATACGTCGGGTATGAGACCGGGCTTCGCCGGATGGGATAATCTTTTGTCGTCTTCATCGTTTCTTCCGGCGCTTGCTTCCACACTTTTGGTCGGTCTTGCCGTATCCCTGCTGGCAACAGCCGCGGCGCTTGCCTTTGCCCTGTACGAAGAGCGCCATGGGATGCGTCGTTCGTTCATGCGTGCGCTTCCGCTTTTGCCCCTTGCTGTTTCCTCTGTAGTTCTCGGCTTTGGATGGACGTATCTTGTGCCGAGGGGAAACCCTGCCGTACTCATTGTCGCACAGGCGGCGGTTTCCTGGCCTTTTGCCTGGACGCAGATACGTACGTCTCTGGATCGCATTCCCGAAGAAATAATCCGGGCGGCGCGGCTTCTTTCCCCACATGAGTCCGATGTCTCATTCCGTGTGCTCATCCCGCTTGCCCGGCGGGGGATACTCTCCGGCGCGGGATTTGCCTTTGCCATAAGCGCGGGAGATGCCACGCTTCCCCTGGTGCTTTCCATTCCCCGTTTTGAGAATCTGGCACAGCTTTTGTTCCGTCTCTCCGGCTCATACCGGTTTACTGAAGCAAGCGCCTGTGCGGTTCTTCTGGCGCTCATAACGGGAGCCGTTTTTTTCCTCCAGGATGCTGAAAAGGAGACTCCGTCGTGAACAAGGAAAGGACAGAACCATATCTTCTGGTTGAGCGTCTTGCAAAACAATGGACCATGCAGACAGTTCAGGTCAGTTTTACATTGGAAAAGGGAGAAGCCCTGGTGCTTCTCGGCCGTTCCGGAATCGGAAAATCGACCGTGCTCCGCATGATTGCCGGTCTTGAAAAACCTGATGGCGGCCGGATTGTTCTTGATGACCGGGATATAACGGAGATCCCTCCCGGACAGCGCCGGGTGGGAATGGTGTTCCAGGATGCGGCGCTTTTTCCGCATCTTTCGGTGGAAGACAATATCGGCTATGGTCTCGTGTCAAACGGCATGAGCCGGAAAGAAAGCAGGAAAGTAGCCGATGAATGGCTCTATCGTTTTTCCCTCGAGGGGTTCGCCCGTCGACGACCGGACACGCTTTCCGGTGGTGAGAAACAGCGTGTTGCGCTTGCCCGAACTCTCGCCGTGCGTCCGGCAGTGGTGCTTTTCGACGAACCTCTGTCTGCTCTGGATACCGCTTTGCGGGATCGTCTCCGGCGGGAACTCCGCGACCGCCAGAAGCAGGAGGGTTATACGGCGGTCTATGTTACTCACGACGTTGCCGACGCCGAAGTTCTTGGTGACCGTGTGCTGGAATTGAAATAGGTTGCCTCGTAGACAATCGTAACCGGCATGACTATACTTTCGTCTTATGGGTTTTCGATATACTGATTATGACGTAATCGTCGTAGGCGGGGGACATGCCGGCATTGAGGCAGCCCTCGCGGCGGCGCGAATGGGTGCTTCCACCCTGCTGGTAACACAAACACTGGACAGCATCGGCAGACTCTCCTGTAATCCCTCCATCGGCGGTATTTCCAAGGGAAATATTGTGCGGGAGATCGATGCACTCGGCGGCGAGATGGGCCGTCTTGCCGACGCGACCATGATCCAGTACCGGCTCCTGAACCGGAGCCGGGGTCCGGCGGTGCAGGCTCCCCGGGTGCAGTCAGACAAATTCAAATACCATCTTCTCGCCAAACAGACGCTGGAACTCGAAAAGAATCTCCACCTTTATCAGGATACCATTGTCGACTTTCTGGTAGAGGGCGGTGAGAGGCTTCGTCTTGCCGCGGTTGTTACCGATCGGGGCCGGGAAATTTCGGCGAAAGCCGTAGTGCTGACCACGGGAACCTTCATGGAGGGCAAGATATATATCGGAGAATATGAGTCGGCGTCCGGTCGTTTGGGTGAACAGGCCGCGATCGGTCTCGGAACAGCCATGCGCGAAAAAGGTTTTACCATGGGCCGTCTCAAGACGGGAACGCCGCCGCGCATTCTCAGGAATACCATAGACTTCACTACTCTCGAACGGCAGGACGGCGACCCCGACGTACAGGGTTTTTCCTTTTCCGGAAAACCGGTTACAAGAGAACAGGTTTCCTGTTGGGTTACCTATACCAACGATGAA
>CAZQEF010000131.1:4161-5256 GCA_964592325.1 uncultured Treponema sp.
GCCCCTGTTCAGCGGAAAAATTCAGGGGGTCGGTCCGCGGTACTGCCCGTCCATCGAGGACAAGGTGATCCGTTTCGCCGAACGGAACCGCCATCAGCTGTTTCTTGAACCGGAAGGACTCGATACCGAAGAAATCTATATTAACGGGCTTTCTTCATCCCTGCCCGAAGAAGTGCAGGACGAGTTCATGCGCACCATTCCCGGTCTTGCCGACGCGGTTGTTACCCGGCCGTCATATGCCGTTGAGTATGATTATATCGATCCCACCCAGCTCACGCCCGCGCTTGAAACAAAACGCGTCCGCGGCCTTTTTACGATTAACGGCACTTCGGGTTACGAGGAAGCGGGCGGGCAGGGCCTTGTCGCCGGGATCAATGCGGCGCTCTATGTACGGCACGGCCCGGAGTATGAGCCTTTTGTGCTTTCACGCTCTGAGGCATACATCGGCGTGCTCATAGACGATCTGGTAACGCTCGGTACACGGGAACCGTACCGCATGTTTACTGCCCGCGCCGAGTACCGGCTCCGCCTCCGGCACGACACCGCGGACGAGCGGCTCACGGAACGCGCCTGGAAACTCGGGCTTCAACCGGAATCGGCGATGAACCGTCTCCGGGAAAAGGAAGCGGCGCGGGACGCGATAACCACCCTGTGGAGCGCACGCCGGGTCAGGAATGAAGACGCGGATCGGTTTCCTGAACTGCGCGCACATGTGGGAAAAACCTGTGCCGATGCCCTCCGCGATCCGAAAGTACCGCTCGATACGATACAGTCGCTTGATGATGCCTTTGATCAGACTGATTTTGCGATTGCCCATGCGGCGGAACTGGAAATACGTTACGAGCATTATATTGATGCCCAGGACCGGCGTGTGGAAAAACTGAAAAAAATGGATTCTACGAAAATTCCGGCAGATTTTGATTACAGTCTGGTGCAGGGGCTTTCCGCGGAATCGCGCGGAAAGCTTGAAACGATACGTCCGGCTACTCTCGGTCAGGCGGGAAGAATCTCCGGTTTACGGAGTTCGGATATCATGTTGTTGATGATGCACGTGCGTTAGGCGGTAATCCCTTCATTGAGCAGCTTATCGGCATC
>CAZQEF010000132.1:0-5240 GCA_964592325.1 uncultured Treponema sp.
GCCCAGTCGTCATCCGACATGACGAACTCGTCATAGACGCCGCCAGTCCAGGTTCCTTCCACGCCGAACCGCTCGCCTGATTCGTCGTTGACAAGCTGGTTGTTCGCGGTTGCGCCGGGAAGGCGGTACAGGCGGGAAGTGTTAACCTTGCGGCTTTTGAAAAGCGCTTCTATCGCATCTCCTGCCGAATCGGTTCCCACCGCGCCGACAAAGGTGCTTTCAAGACCGAGATCGCTGAACCTGATTGCCTGGTTCAGGGCGTTCCCGCCGGGACAGTACTTATTCTGCTGTGAAAAGTAATCCATTGTCGCAACGGTAAAACAGGCTACCTTCATCGAAGCCTCCTTTGGTATTCTCAAACTGTGTGCTGCGCTCTCCAGTTGAACTCGGCTTTTTTCAACCGGTCCATGATAGCCTTTCCGATTCCGGACTCCGGAACCGCTTCGGCCAGTATCAGTTCTATTGTATCATCGTCTTCGAAAGTATGCATGGCTTCGAACATGTTTACCGCGTAGTCCTTCAAATCGTCTGTTTCCGAGACGCGGATCACTTTCGCGAAAGCGGATTCGAGCTTTCCCGAGAAGGATATGAGTCCCGCATGCGAGCGGTCGCAATCCAGTGTTGCTTCGTCGGCAATGAGGAGTTTTTTCCGGGGACTGTAATGGGACTTGAGCATGCCCGGCGCGGCAATATCGGAAACCACCGGGCTGTCGTCAAACGGAATCACCGCTTCCAGGTCTTCACGGGTAATGAATCCGTTCCTGAGAATCTGGAATCCGGCCGGGGTCAGGCGGATTATCGTCGATTCAATACCGACCGTTGTCTTGCCGCCTTCAAGGATATAATCAACATCCGGGAGCTGTTTTTTCACATGGGCTGCTGTTGTAGGACTGATGCGGCCGAACTTGTTCGCGCTTGGTGCCGCGATGGGGCATCCGGATGTCCTGATCAGCTCAAGCGCGATGTCGTTATCAGGCATCCGGATTCCGACGGTCGGGAGTCCGGCCGTTATGATGTCGGGGACAAGCGGACTTTTATCCATAACGATGGTGAGCGGACCCGGCCAGAACTGTTCGGCAATGCGTAGCATCCGGGGATCCGGTTCCGCGACCAGGGGCTTCATCTGGTCGATATGGGCGATATGTACAATGAGCGGATCGAACGACGGTCGTTCTTTCAGTTCGAATATTTTCGCTACGGCCTGCGGGTTGAGCGCGTCCGCGCCGAGACCGTATACCGTCTCCGTGGGAAACGCGACGAGTTTTCCGTCGCGGATGAGCTTCGCAGCAAGGGGGATATCATGCCCGGTGTTCATGGTGCATGCTCCGTATTTCGTTGATAAACAAAAGGCTTCCCGCGAGACTCATGAGACTGGCGAGCATGATCGCGGAGGAAAAAGAGCCGGACAAATCATACAGCGCGCCGCCGCTCATGGGTCCCGTTATGCCGGCGATCGCGTATCCCATAAAGACATAAGGATAGACAATGCCCAGATTCTCAAGTCCGAAGCGCTGTGCGGTTTCACGGGCGAAAAGAACGAAGTTTCCGCCGAATCCGAATCCGGTACAGACCACGAGAAGGAGGTATAACGCGTCGTTCAACGGGAAAAGTGCGAGCGATGCAATGGCTGCCGCCTGGAAAAAGAGGGAGAGAACAACACTGAGCCCTGCTCCGAAATGGTCGCTGAAGAGTCCCCAGAGAATCCGGCCAAGAAAATTGGCCACGGCAAAAAAGGCAACACCGAGAATGAGTACATGTTTTGCTATTTGATACTGTCCGCCGATCATGCGGAGGCTGCCGATAATCATAAGTCCGGCAAAGGTTCCCAAAAATATGCCGGAGACTAATTTGAGGAATGGTTTCGTCACAATGAAGTCTGCAACCCGTATATGCGGTTCTCCCCGCCCGGATTCTGCTGCAGCGGGCACCTGGCGAATGAATGCTGAAAGGCCGATAATGGCGAGGCCGTACACAATACCGATGAATTTGAACAACTGAAGTACGGTGTACCCATTTACCAGAAGGATTTCTGCAATCTGTGAAAGGAATACGGCTCCAAGACCGAATCCGGCCGCCGTTATACCGGTTACAAGCCCTTTTCTATCCGGATACCATTGCACCGGTGTGGTAAGCGCGACCCAGTACCCGAACCCGGTCGCGGATCCGGCAAAAATCCCGATACCGACGAGAAGAACAAGGAAATCGCCGTGCGAAACGCTTGCGATGAGGTATCCGGAGAAAAACAAAAGACCTGAAAGGTAGCCGAAATACCGGTGTTTGATCCGTTTTCCGAGTTTGCCGGCGAGAATCATTGTTGCCGGAAATACCGCGATAAGAACACCGAACAGGATTTGTGATTGAAATACATGGAAATGGTAGTTTTCGATCAATTCCGATGCAATGATGCTCCAGGCATACACACTGCCGATACAAAGCATGACAAAAAAGCAGGCAATTACCGTTAGAATCCTGTGCATTACACCCCCTGAACGTGACTGGTTGCGAGCTGTATGACAATAGTATCGAAAATGTCCGGTTGATTCAATCTTGATCGGTACGCGGTTTGAAAAAAAACACCGGGAACTTATTGCATTATGCCTTCGCTGCAGTATACACTTCAAAGAGATTATCAGGGGAAGTGCTACCATGACACAGGGTTTTGACAATGAGCTGTATGTAAAGGAACAGGCAGCCTGCATCCGCAACCGGATGAAGCAGTTTGACTGTCGCCTGTATCTAGAATTCGGCGGGAAGCTGCTTAACGACTTTCACGCGGCCCGCGTTTTGCCCGGTTACGATCCCAATGTCAAGATACGTCTTCTCAAGGAACTCCAGAATGACGCGGAAATCATCCTCTGTATTCACGCCGGTGACATCGAGCACCGCAAGATCAGGGCGGATTACGGCATTACCTACGATGCCGATGCCATGAAGCTGATTGATGATCTGGGCGAGTGGAATCTTTCCGTTGGTTTTGTCGTTATTACCCGCTGGGAGAATCAGCCCGCTGCCAGGGCATTCAAAACAAAACTGGAAAACAGGGGTATCCGGGTGTACTGCCATACCCCCACCAAGGGGTATCCTACCGATATAGACCGTATTGTGTCCGACGAGGGGTACGGTGCCAATCCCCGCATCGAAACCACCAGGCCGCTTGTCGTGGTCACCGGTCCCGGCCCGGGATCCGGAAAGATGGCCACCTGCCTTTCGCAAGTGTATCACGACCACGCGATCGGCATACACGCGATGTACGCCAAGTTTGAAACGTTCCCCATCTGGTCGATTCCGCTCAAACATCCGGTAAACCTTGCTTACGAGGCGGCGACACTGGATCTCAAAGACTTTAACCTGATCGATCCGTTCCACCTGGAGGCAACCGGTGAGACCGCGGTCAATTACAACCGCGATGTGGACTCCTTCCCGATCCTGAAAGCGATTCTGGAGCGGATTACCGGTTCTTCAGACGTCTACCGTTCTCCGACGGACATGGGGGTTAACCGCGCCGGCTTCGCCATAATCGATGATGAAGCTACCCGGGAAGCGTCCAAGCAGGAAATCGTACGGCGTTACCTGCGCGTCTCCTGCGAATACATGATGGGGATGACCGACGAGAGTACGGTAAACCGGGCGGATCGGCTTCTCAAGGAATTGTCTATCGGTGTTGAGTACCGGCCGGTTCTCGTTGCCGCGAGGAAGGTTGCCGAAGAAAGTTCCGCGCGTGACGCCGGGACCGGCGATTGTGATGCTTCAGATTCTGTTCGCTGCGGCGCAGCGCTTGAACTGCCAACCGGCGAAATCGTGACCGGCAAGAACTCCCGCCTTCTCCACGCGGCGACCGCCGCGGTTCTCAACGGCATCAAGACCCTTGCCGGCGTTCCGGACAACATTCAGCTCCTGTCTCCCCTGGTCATAGAAGCAGTTGGAAATTTCAAGCGTAAGACCATGAAGGGCAAGAGCGCGAGTCTCGATGTCGATGAAGCGATGATCGCCCTCGCAATCAGTTCTGCCCTGACTCCCATGGTGCAAACCTGCCTGGACCATCTCCATGAATTGAAAGGATGCCAGATGCATCTGACCCATTTCCCCACGCCGGGAGATGAAGCGGGCTTGCGCCGGCTCGGTGTCAATCTTACTTCGGACCCGGTATTCGCGTCCCACCGGCTGTTCATAGAGTAAAAAAAACGCGCCTTTCGGCGCGTTTTCACCTCTCTTATTCCTTCAGCTTACTTACCGTCAGTCTTGTTCCGTTCTATTCTCGCCCAGGTGTCCCTGAGGGAGACGGTCCGGTTGAATACGGGCTTCCCGGCTGTTGAATCAGGATCCGCAGTAAAATATCCTGTCCGTTCAAACTGCCAGTACTGGCCGGGCACCGCCTCCGAAAGGCAGGGCTCCACGAAGGCATGGTCAAGAACGGTCAACGATGACGGATTCATGTTGTCCAGGAAGGTTTTTCCCGGTTCTACTTCCATGGGACGTTCCGGAGCGAAAAGGTGATCATACAGATTCACGCGTGCGGGAACGGCAGTGTCGGCAAAGAGCCAGTGTATGGTTCCCTTTATCTTTTCACCGTTTGCGGGATTCCCGCCTTTTGTTTCCGGCTCATAGGTACATCGTACTTCCACAACTTCACCTGCATCATTTTTGACGCAGCCGGTACAGGTTACAATGTAGCCGTAGCGCAGCCGGACTTTTGATCCGGGATAGAGGCGGTGGTACTTGGGCGGCGGGACTTCCATGAAATCGTCGCGTTCGATGTACAGTTCACGGCCGAAATAAATGGTACGCGTGCCCGCGCTTTCGTCTTCGGGGTTGTTCACCGCTTCAAGGGCAACCGGTTCGGTTTCCTCAAAGTTTTCTATAACCAGCTTGACCGGATTCAGTACGGCCATGACGCGCAACGCGCGCTTGTTCAAATCCTCGCGAAGGCAGTGCTCGAGAAGCTGGATGTCTACCATGCTGTCGGTTTTTGAAACGCTGATGCGTCCCAGAAAATCGCGGATGGATTCGGGGGTGTATCCGCGCCGGCGCAAGCCGGCAATTGTCGGCATGCGGGGGTCATCCCAGCCAGCCACATGACCCTCCCGAACCAGCTGCAGAAGCCAGCGCTTTGAAAGGACGGTATGGGTAATATTGAGACGGGCAAATTCGATCTGACGGGACGGATACACCTCGGCTTCGGTAATGAACCAGTCATAGAGGGGACGATGAATTTCATATTCAAGCGAACACAGTGAATGGGT
>CAZQEF010000133.1:0-5238 GCA_964592325.1 uncultured Treponema sp.
GTAATTCTCCTGTTTTTCTCTTTTTCCGGCCTGTTCTCCGGATGTGCCGCAGAATCGCGAAGTCTGCTGGAGCGGGAGAAACTTTTTTCCCTCTCGTACGGCAGGTTTGAGAACGAGATTGACCTGTTTCATCTTGATTCCGGATCAACAGGGCCCGATACACAGATTTTCATGCGCGACGGGCTTATATACATAACCAACTCCGGAGCCAAAAAGATTCTCCAGTTCACATCATACGGTGATCTTCTGTCCGTGTACTATAATCCTGAAACAAATCCTGTTCCTTCATTCGCCGGATCCGATCAGGATGAACGCCCGGCAACGGCAACAACCCGCAAGGCGATTTCCTATCCCTTTAATCATCCGGTCTACCTTTCGGTGGATATGCAAAAACGTCTCTTTGTCGCGGACCAGCTGCCCCGTGAACGGTATGAATTTGATAATGACGAACGGGTTGTCCTCCGTGATGTAGTGCTACGGTTCAATCCCGACGGTCATTATCTGGATTTTCTGGGACAGGAGGGGCCGGGAGGTACGCCGTTCCCCCTGATACAGGCCTTGTATACCAATTCCCATAATGAACTGGTGGTAATTTCACGGACACCGGCAAATACCCTGGTATTCTGGTTTGATACTGACGGCTCTCTTTTATACCGTATTCCTGTTTCTGTAAATTCCCTGCCGTCTCCCTATACCCGTGATGAAAAGGCCTTTGCTACGCTTGACCACATTGTCATGGATTATGAGCAGCCCGTTCTCTATATGAAAATTGACTATCATGTTCCCATAATCGATCCGGCAACCGGAGCCGATGCGGGTATCGCTTTTGACAGCAGTGCGGTATATCCGTTCAATCTTGAACAGGGTGCGTACGGTGAGCGTATCGATGTCCCGTTTTATGAAGGGGTAGAAAAGGACAGCCAGGGCATGTTCACCTACCGGAAACCGTATGAATTCCTGGGAGTAACGGCCAACAAATGGTTTTTCTTTATTACTCCGGTAGACGACGGGTATCTGCTTGAGGTCATGGACAGCAGAACCAGCCGGGTCTATCAGCGTCTGCTTCATGTTTCCCGGGATGAGCTTGTTTATAACGCGCTTGTATTATCTGATGACGGGATTCTTTCGGCGCTGCTTGCGTCAGGAATATCAGCTTCGGTGGTTTGGTGGCGTACTGATTCACTGACAGGAGAAATTCGCCGATGAGGGAAACATACGATCCCGAGAAACCGGATATTGTTTTTCACTATAACCGCGAAAGGAGACTGGAGAATGCTCCCGAATCGGTGAGAAAAGCCTATGAACAGGGTATACCGCAACGTCCCGGCATTATACGCGGGTTAACGGCGACTCCGGGTCTGCGGAGCATATTCTTTGTCATAATTCTTCTTTCGGTCATAATTACTGCGCTTACGCTGTTCGGAACTCCCCAGGGGTATACAAAGGCCGGATCGGTTCCGGTCAGACTCAAGGCCTTTCTGTTTGACGGGCAGATCTATGTGACCCTGACTTGCGCAGAATCCCCGGCCGATTCTTCTTTGCAGCTTCGCGCGGTGATACGTGGTCTGTCCGGTGACGGCAGTATCATGGAGTCCCGTGAACTTACCGGGCTGTATTCCGGCAGGAAACTGGTTTTACGTACTGTTTTTCCTGATTATGACATTTCCCGTGTTGAAGCAGACCTTATCACGGAAAATTCGACAACGACAACCTCTGTCTCTGTTGACCGGAAGTAATCTTTTTACTATCCTTTGGGTTACAGGAGAGAAATATGCTGCAGTTTTATTTCCTTGCGATTCTTCTCAACGCGGTTACCGGACTGGTATTGCTCTTTGCCAATCAGAACCAGCGGGAAGAAGACGGATCGAGTATGATTCCTGACCTTGCCTACGACGAGACATTCAGGTTGGTATTGGGAATCCTTACGGGGATTGTAGGTTTTTTCAAGCTGCTTACGGTCGTTCGTGGTGACGTACCGGTATTGGGGGATTTGTTTGTTGCTGTTGCCGGTATGGCAGCGGGATTCATGCTCCTGTATGAATTTTACCGCACACGCTCCACAGTCCAGGAAGAGACATTGCATCCCGTGGTCATGCGGTTTATTTCATCAAAGCGGTACGTCGGCATAATTGCCATCGTTTCTGCTGCTGCACACTTTCTTTTTCCCACCGTACTCTTCCTCTGATATATGAATACTTCAATCGCAGGAATAATCTATCTTGAGGGACGTTTTCTCGTTGGCCGTCGTGTAGATGGCGGCCAGATGGGAGGCCGGTGGGAATTCCCCGGCGGTAAGGTTGAACCCGGAGAAACGCATGTCCAGACCATTATTCGGGAATTTCATGAAGAACTCGGCCTTGATGCAACTCCGGGAGAACTTATTACTACCGCCGAATTTGAGAACAGTACCGGAAAGGTTTTGTTGTACGCGTATCGGGTATACCTGTCACTTGATCAGAAGGTGAGACTTACTGAACACACGGAATTGTCCTGGGTATCCCTTGAAGAAATTGAAAAGCTTGATCTGGTGGATTCGGATCGCCTGCTGATTCCCGTGTTACAGGAGTGGAGTACGCATGATCCGGATCGCTAGTTTGTGTTTTGCAGTACTTTTTCTCGTTTCCTGTTCCAGGGAACAGAACGTAGCGACCATTTCACTTGATTCCGCACCCGTGATTTCACGGGAAAAGCGGGTAGCTCTTGTCGTTGATCCCTATATTGCTTTACGTGATCAACCGGGCGACTCGGGCATAACCGTATCCCATGCACGCCGCGGAGAGGTTTTTCTGGTTACGGGAACACGATTTGTCGAGACTGCCGGAGATCGTGTGCTGTGGATTTCGCTGGGAAACGAATGGGTAGTCGGAGAATCATTACAGTTTTACTCTTCCGAGGCCCGCGCACGCGCCGCCGGGAAACTGCTCAAGAATATTTCATCAGGAGAAGATCTGGAGCATGGTATCGAATGGGAATAGAAAACGGTGCAGAATCCAGGTAGTTATTCTTTTTTTCCCAACTGACCGCATGCACCACCAATAGTCCTTCCCCGATGGGTGCGGAGCGTTACATTAAGATTCAGGGATTCAAGTTTTGAGACAAAACGTGCAGTTTCATTTCCTGTTGGTGTTGTAAATGGCAGCCCGGGTACAGCGTTCCATGGTATCAAATTGATATGAACAGGGAGATCCCCGGCAAATCGGGCAAGTTCGAGCGCATCCTGCTCGCCGGTATTCACTCCGCCCATGAGTGCTGCCTCAAGGGTCACCCGTTTCCCCGTTTTTTCACAGTAGTAGGCAATGGCCTGTTTAAGATCGCGGAGCGGATTTGCACTGGTTACCGGCATGAGCTCGGACCTGAGCGACTCATTTGCTGTTGTAAGAGACACGGCCAGGCGAATGTCCGGGCCATTGTCTGCAAGATCGCGGATTCCGTCGCACAGGCCGCATGTTGATACCGTAATACGCCGTTTTGAAAGCGCACGGCCCTCCGGATGGGTGAGGATGGCAACCGTTTTCCGTATTGCATCAAGATTGAGCATTGGCTCACCCATTCCCATAAACACAATTGAATCGAGCTTTCCCGCTTTTCTTTCAAGGTGTAAAAATTGCTCAACAATTTCGCTGGCTTCAAGATTTCGGCTGTACCCGATATGACCGGTCTGGCAAAAAGCGCATTGCATGGGACAGCCGACCTGACAGGATACGCAGGCAGTCTTTCTCCCCGCGGCATCCACAAGAAGTACGGTTTCAACAGCCCCGCCGTCCGAAAGAGCGATTTGCAGCTTTATTGTGCCGTCGGGATCCTCAAGCATCTGAGCGACCTTTGTTGAGTACAGTATTTCCCTGTCCTGCCATTGTTGACGGCAGGATGGAGGTATGTTGGTCATGGAGGAAAACTCTTCCGTACCGGAAGAAATCCAGCGGAAAAGCTGCCGGGATCGAAACGGTTTGTCCAGTGACAGATGCTCAAAAAGCTCCCCGGGAAGCATTCCCGTGAGTGCTTTTTTTGCGAAAAGGGGAGGGGTCCCGGCCATGATTATGTTTTGAGACGGTCGAGCATATCGGTAATCATCTGGTTCCGTATGCCAAGCTTCTGGAAATCCTGCAGAACGCTTATGGCTTTTTGCTTGTCTCCCATGTTCATGTAACATTCGGCAAGTTCTACGTAGAGTCTGGCATTTCTGGCATCGGACTGGATGAGCCGGGCAAGACTGATTGCCGCTTCTTCGTATCGTCCCTCGATCTTGCTGATCATGGCAAGACCAAGCACCGCGTATACATCAAACTCGATATCAAGCGCCTTCTGGTAGTATTTCTGGGCAGTTTCGTAGTCTCCCATATTCCGGTACGCGTCTCCGGCACGGGTAAGGATAACCTTGTTGTTGGGGTCATTGTCCAGAATCCGGTTCCAGTATTCAACGGAGCGGAATTGCTGGTTCATGCCGCGATAACAGTCTGCAAGACCAAACAGTGCGTAGAAATTGTCCGAGTCCATACTCAGTGCCCGTTCAAAAAAGGTAATTCCCTGTTCAAATGTCTTGAGTTTACGGTGGCAGTTGCCTATTGAAGTGAGAACCCGGATATCAACCTGTCCTTCATTCATTTCAAGCATTTTCTGCCAGTAATACAGGGCATCACGATATTCCTTGAAATCATAATGAAGATGCCCCAATCCGATCAGGGCATACGGATTGTTTTCTTCCATATCGAGAACGCGGAGATAGAGTATCTTTGATTGCTTGAAATCACGAATCTTGCGGTATGCGTCTGCGACGCGGGTAAGAACAGTAATATTGCGGTCATCATGCTGAAGGTATTGCTCCCAGATTTCTATTGCCTTGTTGTACTGGTTGAGCGCCTTGTAGCAGTCTGCGAGACCGAAAAGTGCATAGTTGTTCCCCGGATGAAACGAAAGACAGGTGGTATAGTAATCCACCGCTTCACGATAATGGCTTTTTTTACGGGCTGAATCACCGAGACCGACAAGCGCGTAATTATTATCCTGTTCAAGGTCAAGGATTTTGCGGAATGCGTTCTCCGCTTCCTCTATATGATTGTCCTTGAGCAGAAGGTATCCGTTTTTTGAAAGCTCTGCAATTTCATTGAATTTTTTCTCTTCTTCCGTGGTGCCGGCGGTCGGTTCCGGAATTGGCGGCATATCGTGCAGTATATCTGCCATATTGGTTACCTCTTTTACATTCCCGTCAGTATTGATCTGATCAATAAAGCAAGTTTTTGT
>CAZQEF010000134.1:0-934 GCA_964592325.1 uncultured Treponema sp.
GTCATTCCGCTGGGTTTCGCATCAGCCGAGAAAGTAGATGATCCGCATGAACCGGAGGGTTTCAACCAGGGACAGAGCTCGCTCGTCAAGCGCTGAAAACCGTGTGTAGCCTTCAAGAAGAAGATCCCGCTCACGGGGACAGAGCTTTATATGATCGGGCAAAAGGAGCCATAAATCCTGTATGGCGGGGCCCGTCATCATGTCGTCAAAATCGATGAGAAGAAGCCCCTCATCCATCCGGTCAAGAATGTTCCCCCTGTGGCAGTCCCCGTGGATACGGATGGTCTCAAATGACGAAAACTCGTCGGATCGGGCATTGAGGACATCGGTACACAAAATAAAGAACTCGTCGGCGAACTCGGGATGCATGGAGGGCGACGCGGCAAGGCGTTCGCACAACCGCAGCGTGAGGTCAACCGGATGCAGAATCAGGCGGTTCGGAGCTGCACGCCGGCGGGAAACGCCGTGAAGCCTCCCTATGAGGGATCCAAGTCGCCGGTAGTCATCATCACCGTTGATATCAAAGGTCCGCCCGCTCCGGAAGGGATACACGCTGAACAGGAAGCCTCCTGATTCGGCGATCGTGGCGCCGTCGGTCAACTGAAGCGGCGCGACAACCGGAAGGTCCGCTTCGGCGCAATCAAGCAAAAACCGGTGTTCTTCCTCGATTGCCACACGGGTCCATCTGCCGGGACGGTAAAATTTGGCGATAAACCGGTCGCCGTCTTCGCTCTTTACCGCGAATACCCGGTTAATATAGCTGTTGTACGGCGTTACCACCGGTTCGAAGGCAATCGGGGACAGAGCTTGCTCACAGGCAGTCAAAACCACGTCGGGGGACAGAGCTTCAAAGGTATCGGACATATCCATAGGTGTCGGTAGTATAGCAGATTTGCTCTGTTTTATCTGCCGGGGGACAGAGCTTGGCGATTGC
>CAZQEF010000134.1:1034-5228 GCA_964592325.1 uncultured Treponema sp.
ATTCGCAATCGCTTGATTGCATTCGCAATCGCTTGATTGCATTCGCAATCGCTTGATTGCATTCGCAATCGCTTGGTTGCGTCCGCAATCGCTTGAGGTTACTCGTTGCTGTCATCATCCTCCGGATCAGGAACGTCCAGTCCGACGAATTCAGGATTCACCAGGGAGCCTTTCTCCTTTAGAGACCGTGACACCACGAATTTGGGAACCAGTGTTGCCGGTTTTGCAGGAACGAGGATGTCTTCACCGGTCTGGATATTTTTCATGACGCGAGCCTTCTTTGCCGCCTGAAGTTTGAGTGTCATCGAGCCGAGTTTACCGACTGTAACGCGTTCTCCCAGCAGAACACCAGCCTCAATAACCGACAGATAATCATCGATTATTGCACGGGCAGCATTCTGGGTAAGCCCGTGTTTCTTGGCAAGGAAGGAAACAATGGATTTTACGGTAAACTGGTCCACATCAGCACTGGTCTGCCCCATTTCCGTCCGGTTGATTTTGATGAATCCGTTTGTCAGGTAGATGGTAGCTTCACGGATACGCTGTTCCTGGTCACTTTCTGAAGTTCCTTCGGGGCATACGGCTATACGGTATACGGAACTGCTCTTCTTGAGCGGGCTCCCGCTGAATTCCGCGACGGCATCACAGGTAATGGCCCCGTCTATACCCACACCCTGCCCGTTTACATAATCAGGAACATCACTCCTGAATTTGATTGACGCATATTCAAGCCATCGGGAATCATTCCGCCGGGGACCAAGGCTTATCAGAGAACCTGAATACGTGAGAAGGATGGCTCCGCGGGTATCATAATCATCCAGTTCCTGAACAAGTTCCATTCCAACATTCCGTATCTGGGAAACAAACAAATCATACTTGTTTTGCCAGATTTCTGCATAGTGTTCCCGCTTCCTGTCAATGCTTTCCTGGTCACCCTGATCAAGGAGCGCATTGATTTGCGCCTGAATTTCTTCCGGCAGTGATAAAAAAACAGATTCCTTCATTTTTTTCTCCTCTTCATGACAAACTGGGACTTTGTGTTACACTATACACCCATAAGGAGTTTTTTTATGGAAACTTTTAACACGCTATCAGAATTAATCCAGAACCACATCAGGCAGATTTCAAAGACCTCGGGTCTCCCCGAGGGTGATGAGACACTGGAAGCCCTTGCCAACGCATGGGTAGAAAAACAACAGTGTTTTGAAGACGGAGTATCGGAAAACAATCTGGAAGAAGTTGATTTCTTCTCAAAAGATACCGAAAAAGGTGCGCTGGCACTGACCTACTCCGGATCACTCATCACCATTGGTCCGCTGACAGACGGCACCCGTCGGGCGGAATATACTTCAGTCGGACTCCGGACGGATGTTCCCGGCTCGGCACTTGAAGAAAACGCCATTCTTGGATCAGACATTGAGAAAGATGCCATTGTCGTTTTTGAAAAGGGTCCGATTCACCAGAGTTCCCCAATTTTCAAGATAGCAATCAGCACGGAAGATCTCGAAAATGATGAAGAGGAAGCACTGCTGACACAGGTCACCCAGGATATCACCGAAGAATTTGTTGAAGTCAATAAAACCATAATCCAGTAATGGACCTCAGGGAAATCCTGGAATCAATACATCGGCGCGGTTCGCTTCCGGATCGCGCCGATTATTTGAATCTGGTAGAAAACACCATAACCATCCTCGAACATGAGGATGCCCGTCTCCGGCCGACTGACGCAAGCGGTCTTTCAGGGGGGCTCCTTCATTTGAAGAAAGCCATCCCGACGATCATATTGCCGGATTTACATGGCCGGGGCGATTTTTTTCTGGAAGTCCTTACCGCGCAGTATTCAAAAGATGCCACTGTTTTCGAAGCGATGGGAAACAACAGCGTTCAAATACTCTGCCTCGGAGACGGATTCCACTCTGAAGCACGGGGAAAAAAGAGATGGAACGACGCGTTCGACGAATACACGCATGGATACAGGAAACACCGTGCCATGGATGATGAAATGATCGAAAACCTGAGCCTCATGGAAATGGTGATGCACTGCAAATGCATGTACAGCGACAATTTCCATTTTCTCAAGGGAAATCATGAAAACATCCAGAATGAAGAGGGAAACGGAAACCATCGTTTCCGCAAATTCTCGTTTGAAGGCGAAATGGTTCGTGACTATATGCTTCAGTTCTATGACGAAGAATTCCTTTTTACCTATTCCATTTTTGAGAAACGGTTGCCCCTGTTCGCAATTGGAGCGAATTTTCTGGCATCACACGCCGAACCGGCACGATTTTTCGACAAGAAAGAATTGATCAATGCACGACTGAACCATGAAACAATTATCGGTTTGACCTGGACCAACAATAATGAAGCCGAAAACAACAGTGTCCAGGACATGATAAACTGCTATCTCCAGGAAACTGATTCCGGTGTATACTTCGGAGGACATCGTCCGGTTCCCGGCCGTTTCCTGCTCCGCGCCGGGAATAAATATGTACAAATACACAATCCGGAAAAAAAGAACACGGTTCTGATTTTCCCGGATCAGCCATTCAATCCGGAAACCGATATTATTGCTCCGGGAAAAGGAGGATACAGTGGCCGCACATCCTGAATCGATAGGAAAATACAAAATACAGTCACTTGTCGCTAAAGGCGGAATGGGGGCCGTTTACAAGGCCGTTCACCCGACTCTCAAACGGAATGTGATCATAAAAAAACTGACGATCCGGGGTAATGCATCAATAACGGAACGGTTCAAACGGGAAGCACAGATACTTCTTGACTTTAACGATCCGCACATTGTACATCTTTTCGATTATTTCAAGGAGGGTACCTCACATTACATCGTTCTTGAATATGTTGACGGCATGTCTCTGGATGTACTTTTAAAGAAAAGACGATATCTTTCCGGACCTCTGTCCCTCTTTATTTTTCTTGATGCCTGCAAGGCGCTGAAGTACGCTCACGATCACGGAGTAATCCACCGGGACATCAAACCCGGAAACATACTCATTTCACGGAAAGGGGCCATTAAACTGGCTGATTTCGGTATTGCCGCGGTCGAAGCATCAGAAGATGAAGGATTGACAAAAGAGGGAGTAACACTGGGAACAGCTTCCTATATGCCACCGGAGCAGTTCAAGAACTCCAAAAACGTAGACAAACGTGCTGATATCTATGCAATGGGTGTCATGCTGTATGAAATGGTATCCGGCAAAAGGCCGTTTCCGGGTAATTTTTCTCCGGAAACACTGCTTTCCATTCAAAAGGGGAAGTACACCGGAATCAAAAAGATCAACCCCGATACACCGCCGATAATTGCACGTCTCATCCGCAAAATGATCCGTCCAAATCCCAAACGGCGTTACCGTGACATGAATCCGATAATACGGATTATCGAAAATTACCTGAAACGCCTTCCGGTTAACGAACTGAGAGAGTCACTGGTACAATGTGTAGCCAGCCAGAAATTTGAAGAACCGGTTTTCAAGCCACGGAAAAAGAAACGCATCGTTGCTCTGTCCCTCGCGGCGGGAATGGCAGTTCTTGCAGCTGCGGGAACCTATGGCTGGAGCCAGGGACTGGTTCACCGAGTTCTATTCCCAGACACATATGGTTCAGTAAGATTTCAGTTACGTTTTCCGGTTTCAATAAAGGATCCTGATGATATATTCCTGAAAGCCGAAGTTTTTCTTCATGACCGGAATGATTCCCTCCGGCGGACATACCAGAAATAAAATTTCTCAGGCAGAAGGATGATCCCGATCCCCAGGTGTATCGATTTGTATCGAACACCGTCTTTCTCAAGCCCGGCGCATATCGTGCAAAAATTACCGCAGAGCAGAGAATATACTGGCATTCATTCACATTGGAATCATTTGCTGCACGGAAAAAAGAGGGAGCCGGAGAACAGCGGATAGAAATCAATTTTGACCGGATTGCCACACAGCCCCTTACCGTACGGACAGAAGCCTTTGACGCCATCTCGGGACAGATTCTTTCATCAGCAACCAATTATTCCCTCCTCAGAGGGAATAATTGGCTTCCTCTGCACGCCCTGCCGTCCGGAACGCTCCAGACCGGGCAAATACTCAAGTTCAAGGCTGAACATCCCGGATATTATGACGAAGTATTCTCGCTCAGGATTGCTCCATATCAAAATGAACTTGTTCTCCGTGCCAATCTCATGCCCCTGCC
>CAZQEF010000135.1:0-5227 GCA_964592325.1 uncultured Treponema sp.
TCCTCCCAGGAACGGTCCCGCCATTTCATTGACGGTGGCGCTGATCGCGGCCCCGGCAAGACCAACCGCCCACAGTCGGATATAACTCATGATATCGCCGAACATGTTTACAACACCGAGACACATGGTGATGATGTTTTTCAGACTCTCCAGAATACCCTTGCCGATCGCACCTTCAAAATTGATAAAGACAAAATTGAGCAGGAAGCCGGCGCCAATCATACCGAGAATGATGTCGGAAAGCGGGTATTTCTCCGCTGATACGACAAGGTTCAAAACAACAAAAAACATGCCTGCCGTCATCATGAGCGATCCGAGCTCGCCTAAAGCCTTTAATGACTTCCGGTATCGGACAATGCCTATCAGATGCGCAACGGATATCTGTATAAGGCCAAGAGTAAAGCAGAATACTTTTATATTGTTTGCTGCGAGGGGATTTGCATTCGAAAAAGCAGGCACGGCAGCCGCCTTCAGCGTATCGGGAACATGCTCGACGGGAATACCGAACCATGAACAGGTTATCGTACCCCAGGCCATGGTCATGAGCGAAAGATACACAAGCATATACAGAGCCGGCTGCGGTACCCTGCCCTTCCGTTTTGACGAAAAGATACCCCAAATCGATATTCCGGCCAGTATTGCTCCATACCCGGCATCACCGAATATCATGGCAAAAAATATCCCGAAAAACAGCAGGAACCACAGAGAAATGTCAACTTCGCGATAGCCGGGAACGGTTCCCAGAAATTCCATGAGCGGTTTGATGAGATTGACAAACCGGTTGTTCTTCAATTGCGTCGGCACCTCATCGGTTTCATCAGGATCAGTGATCAGACAAGCCCAGCTGTTTTTTGAAGCGGCATTTGTAATTACAGTTGCCTTTTCGGCGGGAAGATAACCGCAGACAGTTGCAAGATCGGCAGGATGCTCTCCCTTCTCACCAACAGGAACCGCCTCCATACCGGCACGAACCGATTCAAATTCCTTTTCGAAAAGGAGCTTGTTCTGATACTCCCTGATTACCGGAATTTTTTGTGCCAGTTCTGCGAGCTCCCGATCAACAGCCGGAATTCTCTCTTCTGCCTGCAACAGTTCTGCCCGTAGTGAAACCGTGGATTTCTCGGGAAGCACAACCTCAATTGCTCCCTGTGGCATGTTCTCGTGCAGCAGATCATCCTCGCCCCAGATAAGGGCACGAACATTCTTCTTGTCGCGGTTCACGACAATTGAGTGTACTGTTTCCGGGATGGCGAGGTACTCGTCCACAGACATTTCAAACGGGAAAAAATACAGGCCCCGTTCCGCGAAATAGTCAAAATCGTCAGGATCCACATCGCCCCAGGCACTCAGACGGTCAAGTTCCCTGCCTGTGCGCACCATGGTTTCCTGCGCGTCTTTTTTTTCTTCCTGAAGCAGCAGAACACGGTCAATAACGGCACGTGCCTCCCGGTCAGAGCCGGATCGGTTCGTTGGCTGTATCGTAACGTTTTTCCCCTTCACATATTCATCAAGAAGAGAAAGAACCTGTCCGGTCCGCGCGAGATCATCCCCAAGCGTTTCCAAAGCTTCGGACTGTGGATTATTATATTCTATGTGAACGACACCGGTCTTTCTGAGCGCTTTCAGCGCTTCTTCACGTTCGCGATCAAGAACGACCAGTGTTACCTTCTTCATGGGTACAATCATTCCTGGACCTCCTGAACAGCCCGCTCAAGATTTTTCTTGGATATTTTACCGCGAACAACCGCAGCTACCTGCTGATCACCCAGATAGACGCTTATCTTTTTTATGTTGCCGCGTGTCTCGGGAATCTTCACTTTTTCAAAGAGATTCACCCGCTGTGTAGTTATTCTCAATTCATTCTGAAGCAGACGTACCTGTTCATCCAGTATGTTTGCTTCAAGATCAAGCTGGAGAACCCGTTCCATCTTTTCGGACGCAGTATCCAGCCAAAGAGGTTTGACATATAAATCGTATTCAGAGCGGGAAAATTCGGCACCCTCAAAAACCGGTATGGAAACGCCGGCAATATTTCCGGTCGATGTGCGGATTTGCCGGATCTGCACGGTGTCGGGATCAAAAGCTTCAGATTCACCGAAAACAGCTATCCAGCTTTTAAAGGCATCGTTAAGGATATCCCGCTCACGCCGTAATTCACCGGCACGGAGTTCTATGGTCCGTATCTCGGTCTGGAGCTGCTGTTTTTTCAACTGAAGAGTCGGCAGATAGCGCTGGAAACGTTTCAGGCTTTCCTTCTGTGTCTTCAGCTCATTCTTTGTCAGCTTGACAGGCATATTCAGTTTCCCTTATTTCGCGGGCCAGTATTCACTGATCAGATCGCTCTTGATTCCCGTTTCAGCAGGATCAAAACATTCAGAAAGTATCTTCCAGCCGTTATCAAGCGCACTCTCGAGCGGCTGGTTCACCGAAAGATCCATCATCTGTTCCTCGAACATGATTCCATATTTGAGGAGTTTGTTGTCCCACTCGCTCATCATGAATCCCATTGATTTTTTCTCAAGCGTATCCTTGTATGCGGCATAAAGCTTGATCATGTTGTCCATGAGCGCACGGTGATCGGAACGCGTTTTGCCGTTTACATTCTGTTTCAGGCGGGAAAGGCTGCCGAACGGTTCTATGCGGCCATTCTTGAGATAAAACTGTCCCTCGGTGATATACCCGGTATTATCGGGTACGGGATGCGTCACGTCATCTCCGGGCATGGTGGTCACCGCAAGGATGGTAACAGAACCGGCATCGTCAAAATCAACAGCCTTCTCATAACGTGCAGCAAGCTGGCTGTAAAGATCCCCGGGATATCCGCGGTTTGAAGGAACCTGTTCCTGGGTTATGGCGATTTCCTTCATGGCGTCGGCGAAGTTGGTCATGTCCGTCAACAGCACAAGGACGTCTTTTCCCTTGATTGCGAATTGCTCGGCGACGGCCAGGCACATATCCGGTATCATGAGACATTCAACGGTAGGATCGGCCGCAGTATGAATGAACATGGCAGTACGGCTCATTGCCCCTGCCTCTTCAAGGGTTTCCTTGAAGAAAAGATAGTCATCGTACTTGAGCCCCATTCCTCCGAGAACAATAACGTCAACTTCCGCCTGCATGGCAATTCGCGCCAGCAATTCATTGTAGGGTTCCCCTGATATCGAAAAGATGGGGAGTTTCTGTGAAACGACCAGCGTGTTGAAAACATCGATCATGGGAATACCGGTACGAATCATGCGTTTTGCAATAATTCGTTTCGACGGATTTACCGAAGGACCTCCGAGGGGAACCATATTGTCCTTGAGGGAAGGACCTTTATCTCGTGGTTCGCCCGAACCATTGAAGATTCGACCCATAAGGTTTTCGGAAAAACTGACACGCATTTCATTCCCGAGAAAGCGGATGGAATCACCGGTTGAAACACCACGGCCTCCGGCAAAAACCTGCAGGGAGACGGTGTCACCGTCAAGTTTGTTTACTTCCGCAAGCGAGGATCCGTAAGCGGTCTGTATCTCTGCCAGTTCTGCATATCGAACATTATCCGCCTTTACGGTAATGACTGATCCATTTATTGATTCAATTTTGCTGTATATCTTTTTCATCGCTTACTCCGCACTCTCTACCGGTTTGATCCGGCCAATCATTTTTTCTGCCCGGGGATCAATTCCGTCAGACTTTTCCTGTATTGCCGCTTCAATCTCTGCTTCCAGCTTTCTGAATTTCTCAGACATCCATTGTGAATAGTTAAAGTCGATGAACAACAGCCTGGTCGCGTTAAACCAGTGTCGCGCTTCCTCTTTGGTGTCGAAGGCAAAGTTTGTTCCGAGTATTTCAAGAATAAGCTTGAAACAATATCGCTGCCGGTCTATTGATGCGGCCGCGTCAACTTCGTCAAACGAGTTCTGCTGAAGATACACCGCGTCAAGGAAATCGCCTTTAAGGTATACGATGAAATCATCAAGGCTGGTTCCCTCCTCGCCAACGACCTTCATCATCTGTTCAACTTCATTGCCGCGCCGAAGATATGACCTCGCATAGGTGACTGCCTGCAGGTCAATGACACTCGGATATTTGCTCCATGAATCAAGCGGATGTATTGCCGGATATTTTCGCGCATCGGATCTTTCACGTGAAAGTCCGTGAAATGCTCCAACAACCTTCAATGTTGCCTGGGTCACCGGTTCTTCGAAGTTCCCTCCTGCGGGAGATACCGTACCGCCGATCGTTACCGAACCGATGGAACCGTCGCGGAGACGGACAATTCCGGCACGCTCATAGAAGGCGGCAATGTATGATTCAAGATAGGCCGGGAACGCTTCTTCACCGGGAATTTCTTCGAGCCTTCCCGACATTTCGCGGAGAGCCTGTGCCCACCGGCTGGTTGAGTCTGCAAGAAGAAGAACACTCAATCCCATTTGGCGGTAATACTCGGCGAGTGTAACACCGGTATAGACAGACGCTTCACGCGCGGCTACGGGCATTGACGATGTATTACAGATGATTATGGTACGTTCCATGAGCGACCGTCCGGTCTTGGGATCAGTCAATTCGGGGAATTCCTTGAGCGTTTCAACGACCTCACCGGCGCGTTCGCCGCAGGCGGCAATAATTACGATATCGACATCGGCATGGCGGCTTGTTGTATGCTGGAGTACGGTTTTACCGGCGCCGAACGGACCGGGAATACAGTAAGTTCCTCCCTTGGCAACCGGGAAAAAGGTATCAATGGTGCGTGTCTGTGTAATGAGTGTTTCAACCGGTTTCAGCCGTTCTGCGTAACAGTCAATCGCAAGCTTGACCGGCCAGGTAAAGCTCATGGCAAGCGGTATTACCTTTCCCTGTTCATCGCGTATTTCGGCTATTGTGTCCTTCAGTCGGTATGTACCGGCGGGTTTTACGGAAACAACAGTGTATGAGCCCAACAGATTGAACGGAACCATTATCCGGTGGGTAAAATTTCCTTCGGGAACGGTACCTATGGTATCCGCACGAAGTACGGTATCGCCGGGTTTTGCGACCGGCGTAAAATTCCATTGGGTATCATCAGGAAGCGGATCAAGATACATACCACGCTCAAGAAAATAACCGGCTTTTTTCGCAAGGTCGGGAAGCGGGTTCTGGAGACCGTCATATACCTTGCCAAGAAGCCCCGGGCCAAGTTCAACGGATAACAATTCACCGGTGAACTCGACTACATCACCTATCTTGAGTCCCCGTGTGATTTCGA
>CAZQEF010000136.1:0-5144 GCA_964592325.1 uncultured Treponema sp.
GCTATTCCCGCCGTTTCTCATAACTCCCGAAACAGTAGCCGCCGCGGGTGATGCCTTTGGGGCTCTGAAGATTGACCAGTTTTCCAGAATTTCTTCTGATTCCGCAGTTACGGAATTCCTTAACACGGCGATTCTCGAAAAAGCGGGAATATCATTACCCGAGGGATATATCACTCTATTCTGGCAGTCACCGTCGCCGATACCCGCTTTTCGCTACAACATTCTGACATTGCTGGCGTCCATTGTTCTCCTGTCACTGAGAATCATTGACTGGATTGTACCGGCTGTATTCCTGTGTACTTACGGGTTGCTTGTCTACCTTTTCACTCCATCTGCCGGAACCGGCGGTTACGGCTCGGGAGACATTCTTTTTGCCCTTTTAACCGGAGGTGTTCTTTTTGTCGCATTTTATATACTGTCAGAGTTTTCTACTGCCCCAAGAACCCGAATCGGAAAACTTGTTTCAGGATTTGCAGCGGGAATCATCTGTTTTCTGCTTTGCGGACCCGGCGGATCTCCTGCCGGCGCGGTTTTTACCGTTATTTCGGTAAATCCCCTGAGCACGGTAATCGAATACGTCGAAAAGAGGGTGGTTGCTGCTGCACGGAGAGTATACGCATGAGAATTGATCAACGTCGTAAACTGAAAAAAGGATTACCCATTGCCGCAGTCATTACTGTTTTCCTTTTTCTCATCATTTTCATAAACGTTTTGACACGCCATTATTCTGATGAAACCATACGTGTTGCAACACGAACCGTCCTTGAAACATGGTCCGGAGAATCAGTTACCCTGCACCAAGAACAATCATTGAAAAGGGCAGGCATATCCTACAGCCGGTCGTTTACCACAATACTGGATGGACAGGATACGTCGGTGTATATTGTCACAATCACGGGAAAGACCGGACCGTATAGTGCGGTATTCGCAGTACAGAAAAACCGTACGGCGGAATTCTGCGGACTTCTCCTTGAGCCGGACAGGAAGACGGACTATGAGAAACTTGGAATATCAGCAGGAATACTAAACAAATGGATACAACGATTAACCCGCTTGCACTCCGGAACAGGGGAAAACAATGAAAAATAAACTGTCCATATTTCTTTTTGCACTCTGTCCTCTCATACCGGCAACGTCCCGGTTTGCCTACGGCCTCATTTTTTCAATCGCCATTCTCCTTTACTATGGGGCAGGCATATTACTCCGGGAATTGGTAAAGCATGTTGATGACGGGCCGCTTGGACAAATTCTTGAACTTTCCGGGCTCGCAGGAACGGCCGCCCTTTGTTACGGAATTCTCGGAGGAGTGTATCCGTTGCTGGCTCTGTCCCTGGAGTTGTATATTTATCTTTCTGCCTTTTCCGTGATATTGCTGATCAGCATTTCCTCAACCGCTGGCAATTCGGACAGCTTTGCTCCTGTCATCATATTCATACCGTTGCTCATACTGTTCTCCCTGATACGGGAGATACTCGGTCTGGGAACAATTTCACTACCGGTATACTCGGGATTCTTCGAAATAACAGTGATTCCCCAGGACAATCCCTGGATAACAAGAATAGTGGGCACCGGGGCCGGGGCACTGATTCTCGCAGGACTCTTCTCGTTCCTGCTTAAACGGATTTTTACCAGAAAAGGAGCAGCGGCACGATCATGAATCTTCTTCAAACCATACTTTTTTATTCCCTTTCCTGCTCAACAATCTTCATCTACGGAATTGGCCTCGAACGATCCTTTATTGATTCAGGCAAGGATACGGCATTTTACAGTCGTATCCCTGCGCTTCTCCTGTTAACCGCAGGCACCTTCCTGATTGTCTGGTTCCCGGTTTCACGTTTTTTTGTTCCGTTCAATCTGTCGTATCTTGTACCTGTTTTTTCTGTTGCGATATGTGTCCTCGCCCAGTACGGGCTTTCGCTTGCCGGGCTTTCGAAAACCCCATCACCCGGCGAAGAGCGGATATTCCATTTTGGCATCGTCTTTCTCGCCCTGTTTGAAGGACAAACCTTCTTTCACGGGCTGTTTGTCATTCTTGCCGGAATCATCTCGTATACACTGATTACAACGCTTCTTTTTTCCATTCGCGAACGGTTAAGACCCTCACGAATTCCGTCGTCCTGGAAGGGAGCCCCACTTTCATTGATCAGTCTGGGATTGTTGTCCCTTTCTTTTTATGCCCCTGACCTCTCGTGGTGGAGCATACCTAACTGACCCCGTCAGCACAACGGTTTTTTCGCTAACAGATTCGCAATTCAACCTTTAAAAAAATACAGTTTTGCGGTATACTGTCGCAATCGTAAACATACCTTGCTTATCAGGATTTTGGAGTAATGTCAGTCAAATTATGCCTTGGAACAGTATGTACAATTACTCCCGGAACAGATTCTTCCCGTAATGAAGAACAATATCAGGAATTGTACAAACCCCTGTTATCAAACCTGTATAACCTTCCGGAATTGTCGTTCTCCCTTTTCATGTCCGGTCCCTTTCTTGACTGGATTGAACACAATCATCCTGAATTCTTCATGATTATCGAGGAAATGATTTCCCGGAAACAGCTCGAAGTCCTCGGAGGCGGCTACTACACACCGTATTTCCCCATTCTTCCCCCGGCGGACCGGGTCGGTCAAACGGAGCTTCTTACAACTTCCCTGCGAAAACAGTTTGGAAAACGTCCGCGCGGATTATGGATGCCAGGAAGCGCATGGGATCCCTCACTCATTTCTTCGCTGTGCACGTGCGGTATTGAATACCTGCTCATGGACAAGGTCATGCTTGAAACAAGCGGCTTCCCGGGAGTAAACGGCCTTTCTCCCGTTACGCTTGAAGACAGCGGCAAAACGCTCATAGCACTTCCCGTAGACAACCGGTACCGTTTTCTCGATCGCATATCCCCAAAGAACTTTCTTGATGCGCTTCAGTATTCAGACACAGACAAGAGCGAGATAACCGTCATCGTCCTTTTTGACCAGACATCCATTCCCGCCCTTTTCATTTCTCCTGAAGGCGGATCATCCTGGATGGAGCGCTTTTTGTCCTCTGCGATGCGATCAACCATTCAGATGGAGCTTACGACACCGGGACGCCTTTTGAAAACAAGGACTCCCAACCTGCGGGCGTATATTTCTTCCGGAATGTCTCCCTACGATTACGAAGACAATCCTGCGCCGGATGATATTCGTATCCTTGCCCGGACATCCGTCAAACAGTATCTCATAAATTCCGAAAACATCATGCGGTTGTATTCAAAAATGATGTATGTGAGTATCCTGGTAAATCAGCTCAGGGGAGACAAGGCCCGCAAGAAAACCGCACGGGAAGAGGTATGGCAATCCCAGTACAGTGAAACCTTCCGTCTGCCGAACGGTTCCGATACTCCCGAAACACGCAGCCTTCGTACCCTCGCATACAAAAGCCTGCTCATGGCCGAGAAGACAACCCGTGTACGCGGCGTTTTTTCACCGTCAATCATCTGTTCCGACTTTGACCTTGACAGTATCCGGGAATACCTTTGCCAGCTGGACAAGGTTAACATGTATGTACATCCATGCGGCGGCAAAATTTTTGAACTTGACGTGTTTTCGGTCTACCGCAATTTCTGTGACACCAGTATCCCGTCATCCGGACTCTTTATTGACCACTTCTTTTCAACCGCCGCTCTCAGAAAACTGGCAAGGGGAACACTGCCGGCAGAACCTGATCTATTCCGGCATTCCGTGTATCAGGAACAATCGGTGGACCGTACCCGTTGTGAACTCCAGTTAAAAACAAATGCGACATTCGGATCGCTTCAGCAGCCCCTTTCCCTCCGGAAGCAGTACATTTTCAGAAATGAAGGAGTTCAGGTACAGTTCATCCTGAAAAACGACAGTCCGCTCAAACTGACCGGAGTTTTCGTTACTGAACTTGATCTGGCCCTTGCCAACGGGAAGAAGAACAAACAGCCGCAGGTCACGGTTTTCTCGGAAGATTCCAGAAAAGAGAGCGGTATCGAGCAGGCAGGATTCGATGATGTATCCTGGATACAGCTTGTTGATTCCTGTTCAAAATGCACCTTTACCCTTGAAGCCAATGAAAATCCATCGATATCTCTCGTCCCTATTGTGATTGAATCACGCCCGGCCGGAAGCAAGGAAAAAATGCTGGTGACTGACGGAGCACGCATCTTCCTGTACTGGAAAGTGGACCTGAGTTCAAACTACGAAACAGAAAAAACGGTGTTTCTCAAGTTTTCCTGCTGACAGTACCGGACCGTTCTCCCGTTGACTAGTTTCCTGCGAAATTTTATCATGCATTCATGAAAAGAAAACTGGTTACCTCAGCATTACCGTATGTCAATAATGTCCCCCATCTCGGGAACCTCATCCAGGTTTTGTCTGCCGACGTATTTTCCCGTTATTGCCGCCTCCGCGGCTATGACACCCTCTATGTATGCGGTACCGACGAATACGGTACTGCAACAGAAACACGGGCACAGGAGGAGGGTAAAACACCCCGGGAACTGTGTGATCATTATCATGCGATTCATAAAGATATATATGTTTTCCATTGCGTTTGATCATTTCGGCAGAACATCCACTGAACAGCAGACGGAAATAACGCAGTCCCTTTTTCTCGATCTCGAAAAGAACGGATTTATCCGTGAACACACCATAGAACAGTTGTACTGTACTTCCTGCAGCAGGTTTCTTGCCGATCGTTTTGTGCGGGGGACCTGTCCTGCCTGCGGGTATGAAGACGCCAGGGGAGACCAGTGCGAAAACTGCGGCAAACTCCTTGATCCGACCGAACTGACAGAACCGCGTTGTCTTACCTGCGGATCACGCCCGGAATCCCGTTCAACGAAGCATCTCTACATTGATCTGCCCGGCATTTTACCCAAATACGAAAAATGGATGAAAGAAGCAAGCGTTCAGGGCCAATGGGCCCGAAACGCCATGCAGGTTACCCAGGCATGGATCCGGGACGGACTTCAGGAACGCGCCATTACCCGGGATCTCAAGTGGGGAATCCCCGTACCAAAGGCCGGTTTTGAAGACAAGGTGTTCTATGTCTGGTTTGACGCACCAATCGGCTATATTTCAATCACGAAATGTCTTGCCGATCTTTGCGGTATTGACTGGAAGTCATGGTGGCAGAATCCG
>CAZQEF010000137.1:0-5141 GCA_964592325.1 uncultured Treponema sp.
TTCTGTTTACCGTACCGAACGTACCGTTAAGCAGATTCCGCCAGACAAGCATGCTTACCACCGCGGGTACCGCGTACGGCAATATGAATATCACCCGAAACACGGGCGCAATCTTCAAATTTGATTCCTTGAGCAGCACCGCCACGATGAGCCCGCCGAAGTAGCAGGTCACGGTTGCGGCAAAAGCCCAGACAAGCGTCCAGGTCGCAACCCGGGCAAATCCGGCAGACCAGGAGGCTTCACCGCCAAGCAGGGCCTTGAAGTTGTCCAACCCGACCCAGTCAACGGTTTTGTTCGGCGGGATATGATCCGGAGCCGAGTAATTGGTAAAAGCTACCGACATGGAAAACAAAAGCGGTACGACAACGAACACGAGAATGAGCAGAAAGCTCGGTGCGATACCGGCAATGGGAAAGGCTTTCCCCAAAGTCCCATTGAGCGATTCACGGTTGCGGGGGAATCGTTTCTTCCGGCAGTATTCCCGGTAGCCTGCCTGTGCGCTTCTTACAGAAATGACGTATATAATGATGAAAACTGCAACTACAGCCAGTGTAAGAATCCCGTCAATAAGCATGAACATGGAATTATTGCGCAATTTTATGGGCAGATCCGGCTGAGGAACGCCCAGCGTTACAAGCTGATACAGCTTCCGTACAACAAAAGGAACATTCACCAGAAAAAGCAATTCAATGAATGCAAAGAGGGCTCCCTTGACATAATCCTTGAGATACACAATATGTGCGAGCCCCATACACAGCGCCGCAGCAATGCGAATCTTTTTATCCGCACTTCCATCAAACGGCAGTTTCTTCTGTGCCATTGATTCCTCCTTGTTTCACGGAAATGGCAAGCCGGCAGCGGATACAAAGCGGCTGCCGGCCGGCTGTTTTTTTTACTTTCCGATAATGGCTTCGTTACAGGCGTCGAGTTCGGTTTTTACATCGGCACCATCCCAGATATTCTTGCTGGCATTGCCCATAGCTTCCCAGTACGCACCCATCTGGGGAATGGACGGCATGGGGAATGCATAATCAAGCTGCTTGATAAAACCGGCCATGTACGGGCTTTCAACCTTGGTGCTGATTGCGGGAAGCGCACCGGTAATTTCAAACCGGAGTTTCTGCATTTCAGGGGATACCAGGAAGTCCGCAAAGAGCGCCGCTTCTTCGGGATGATCAGAATAGGCTGACACGAACATCGCGCGGGTTCCCGAGAATGATGCGGAAGGTGTCTTGTCGCCAGGAAGCGAGGGAAGCGGAGCGACACCGAAATTGACGCCGGCTTTGGTAAAGGGAACAACATTCCACAATCCCGTTATATGCATGGCGGCGGTTCCGGAAGAAAACGCCGTATCGGCAACCGACGTGGTGAGGTCAGCGGCAGGAACATTGAGCGCGGAACGGAGGCTCTGGAAGAACTTCATGCCCTTGATGGATTTTTCGGAGTTGATATTCGTCCGGGTTTTGTCGGTTCCCTGGGGACCAAAAAGCCGGTTGCCGGCACTCGTGGTAAAGACGATGGTGTAATAGGCATTTCCGACATCCATGACAAAGCCGTACTTTCCGGAATTGGCAGCGTTGAATTTCTTCGCAAAAGCGGCAAGATCTTCCCAGGTTTTGGGTACATCGGATTCCTTGATCAGGTCCTTGTTGTAGAAAAGGGCGTATGTTTCCGCGGAAACCGGATAGGTAAGCGCGGCTGAACAGGCGCCGAGTACTTTCTTGCGCATGGCTCCTGCATCCGCCGTGGGAAGCACGTGTCCGCCGGCGACCATTTCTCCAAGCTTGTCGTGCGGCGCGGCAAAAAGATCCGGACCGATCCCGGCAGGACCGTCAAGCGCAATCTGGCCGGCGGCATCACCGAGTTCCACATGAACATATTCTATTGTTATGTTCGGGTACTTTTTGGTGAATTCCTCACCGGCCTTCCGGATAAAATCATCCGGTCCATTGTTCGATTCCCATACACTCAGGGTAACCTTTTCTCCGCTCCCTGCCCCTTCTGCGCCGCCGGCGGCAAACACCAGAACCGGCACAAGCAGAATTGCGACCAGAAAAATCGCTTTTTTCATCTTCTTCCTCCTTACGGAATAGATACTATATTCACCCGCTTGCTATGCGCGGGAAGAATCCCTGATTACGAATCGTGAAGGAACCAGATTCACCCTCTTCACTTTTTTTCCCTCTATACGGTCAAGTATAGTATTCCCGGCAAGCAATGCCAGTTTTTGCACATTGATATGCAACGCGGAAACGGGAGGATGATGGGATTCCATTGCCGCGCTGTCATGGAACGAGACAAGGGCGACATCATGCGGCACGGAATACCCCTTCCGGTAGAGCCAGGCAAGTGCGTGCGTGGCAATAACGTCATCCATACAGATGAGGCATTGCGGTTTCTTTTTCATGATGCCGGGCAGTACCGTTTCGATCTCCCGTTGACCGTCCATTCCCCAGACAAGCCGTCCTGAATCCACGGCATCCGTTCCGGTTGATTTCTTCAACGCATCCAGATACCCGGCAAGACGGTCGCGGTTTACCCGATGATCGGGATTTCCGCCGAGAAGCACATGCCTGACAAAGCCCCGTGACAGAACATGTTCAGTCGCCTTGCGGCATCCTTCACGATGATCACTGTCCACATGATATACAGACGGAGCCTCGGGCGATCCGATAACCGTATAAGGCAAAGACGTTGTCTCCATGAATGCGATGGCCTTGTCTCCTGCAAGCGGACGCGTAAGTATGAATCCGTCAACCTTCCGGTTTCGAACGATTCGTTTCAGGGATGAAATATCCTCCCCGGTTGTTATGGAAAGAACAACATCATATTCGCGCGCTTCCACCGCCCGGGTAATTCCATACAGGCATTCCTGGAAAAATGGGATTTCCCGTACATCGGTATCACGCGGTATGGCAACGGCAATATTGCATGTTTTGGAAACCGCCAGGCTTCTGGCGATAAGATTCGGACTGTACCCCCGTTCCTTGATAAGCGAAAGAACCTTTTCACGGGTTTCATTGCCGATCCGGCCTTTCCCCGAAATGGCACGGGAGACGGTCGTTTTTGACACACCCAATTCGGAAGCGATATCATTTATGTTTACTGGCGCGGCGGTTTCACCATTGCGCAACCGGTTGTTCATCATTAAAGAGTACACCCTGAATTCTCCCCTGTCAAATTTTTCTACTTCGCTTTCTTTGTCCGCAGAATTCGTGCGCCGTCTGACGGAACGACAGGGCGGATCCGGACAGTCAATCCTTTTCCGGCGCAGCGTTCGGCAATATCATGATCAAGCCGTTCCAGATCGGCCGTCCGGGCAAGCACAATCAGGCTTCCGCCCCAGCCCCCGCCGGAAAGACGCGCGCCGGCGGCGCCTGCATCGCGGCAGACGGATACGACAAGATCAAGCTCGTCGGCCGAATTCTCGAATAGTGTCCGCGAAGACTCATGCGACTGGTACATCAGTTCTCCAAAGGTATCGACATCACCGGATTTCAGGGCCGCTACGCCGCGGGCAACCCGGTCTATCTCGCCGATCACATGCGCAGCACGCTGTGCCGCTTCCGGTTCCAATTGACGGTTGAAGAGGGCAAAATCGTCCGGAGACACGTCACGGAGCGATTCAACCGCAGCGGGGAGTACGGCGGAAAGCTCCCGTACGGCCTGTTCACAGCTTTCACGGCGCTTGTTATAGGGAGAATCCGAAAGACGGTGAACCACTTCCGGAGTCACAATGAGAAAACAAATATCGTTTTCAAGCGGAACATCGGTAACCTCAAGCGTACGAAAATCCGTATGTATAAGGCTGTGGCTCCTGCCAAAAATACTGGAAAACTGGTCGAGGAGGCCGCAATTGCACCCGGCAAACCGGCTTTCGGCATCACGGCAGAGCTTTGCAATTTCCTTGAGATCAAGGCGGGGGCCGGTTATTTCCATGGCGGCAAAGGCCGCGGATACTTCAAGAGCCGCGGAACTGGAGAGTCCTGAACCAATCGGAATGTTTCCGAGAAAGCTGCAGTCAAGATTATCAATCTGCAGGCCGCGCCCGGCCAGATTGTAGAACACCCCCTTTACATAGGAAGCCCAGGGAGCCTGTTCAACAGGACCCACGGTATCAAGGGAAAATGAAACCGTTTCACCAAGATCCCCCGCAAGAAGGCGCAGACCTTTTCCATTGTTCCCCGATACCGCGAAACAATGCCCCATATCCACCGCAGTTGAAAGAACGGTTCCAAGATTATAGTCGGTATGATTTCCCAGCACTTCGGCGCGGCCGGGGGCAAAAGCGATTACTTCCGGTTCGTTTCCGTACCGGTTCCAGTGAAGGGCGGTCAGCGTTCGCGACAATTCCATGACACTCATTGCCTGCCTCCAAAAAGGGGAGTCGGATACCATCCCTGATCAACCAGTGACTGCAGTTTCGCGGTTACTTTCGGCTTGTCATCGGGATACGTTACCCCGAACCAGCTGCCGGATGATTCAAGCACGCGTACTCTCGTTTCTCCTGACCGTATCATGTCATCCACCGTAACCGGAATAAGCCATTCGGACTTCAGCTCTGTCCCCCGTTCGCCCAGGAATCGTACAAAGTCCTTCTCGAGGTATTCAAAAACCCGCGGAGTAAACCCCCAGAAATTCATTGAGCACAGTTCCCCGCCGGCAAGGGACCCGGTTTCACCTCCATTCCGGAACCTGATTGAATGATCCTCCGCGTACCCTATTTCGGGAATTTCGGCAATTTTCTCAAGATAGCCTCCGTCTGTCCGGCATATTCCCCGGGTAACTGTTCCATACTCCGAAAGGGTGTTTTCAATCCGATACCCGACCATGGCAGATTCAAACCGCGCGGGATCAACAGAGTCCAGATATTCTGCCATGACTGCAAAAGCCTCGCGTCCATAAAAATCATCCGCATTGATGACGGCAAAAGGAGTTTCAACAATTTTGGCAGCAGACAGAATCGCCTGACTCGTTCCCCAGGGCTTTACCCGCCCATCCGGTACAGTAAACCCTTGCGGGAGATCCCGGAGCGACTGTACCGCATAATCTACCGAAATGCGCTGTGAAAGGCGTTCTCCGATAACAACAGGAAATTCTTCCTTCATACACAAGCGAGAGGAAAAATGTTTCTACCGCGT
>CAZQEF010000138.1:0-4136 GCA_964592325.1 uncultured Treponema sp.
TGTCGTCCGGAAGCCGTGCTGCTTCTTCATCGGATATGGAAAATTGTGAGCGGCCGGGTGTTTCTTCCCGGTACAGGAGGCTTTTAAACTCTCCTGCGGTAAAGGAATCCCCGTGTAAAACCGTGTCGCGGATAACAATGCCGAGTCCTACCGCGATACCGCTGAACCGGTTGTCCTGAATGTCAACATTCCGGAACTCTCCCAGAATTGCAAGAAAATTCCGGTCTGCCGTCGATCCCCGGAAGGCCTTTTCGCTCCAGCAGCAACAGTTTGCGTCATTCTCGACAAACACCGGACACCGAAATTGTTTTTCCAGCTTTTCCCGGAGCGGAAACGGCTCATGAATGTCCAGCGGGTTTGACGTGTGGATAATACCTTCATACGGGTCAACGATTCCGGAAAGACCGATGCCGATTCCGGCAAGCGGTTTCCCCGCCTTTTTGGCCGAGGCAAGCTGTTCGGTAATGACCACAGCGAGTGATTTCTCCAGATCTGCCCCTTCATACGGGAAGGTTTTGGTATGCAGAATGTTCCCGTCAAGATCGACAAGCGCTGTTCTGAAAAACTCTGTTTGCGCTTCTATGCCGAGTACCAGCGCAAAGTCCGGAACAATTTCAAGACCCGTGGCCATTCGCCCCACTCCGGGCTTCCCGTGATATTTACCGGTAGTGCGTACAATTCCCCATTCAATAAGCTGACGTACTACCTTGGTAATGGTAGACCGGTCAAGGGAAAGGTCCTCCGCGATGGCGATGCGGCTTTTTCCGCGATGTAATCGTATTTCCTGCAATATTCGCGATGAGTTGATCTGATAAAGCCGGGGAGTTGCAGGTACCATGATTACAGAATGTACCCGGAAACTGTGACAAAATCAATAATCATTCCTGCAACCGGTTTTTGTCCGGAAAATTTGACAGCCGTTTTTCCTGAAACTACACTTTATCCTAAGCCCATCGTTTAAAGGGAAGGAGAGAGAAGATGTTACAGAAATTGCGTTTGGCCGGCCGTATTGGCGGCGGTTTTTTCCTTGTGTTGCTGTTGACCGTTATTATCGGCGGTCTTTCCATTATCAGTTTGAGTTCCATACGAAATACTTCTGATAAAACAGCTGCTGTTGCGGATATAGTTACCTCGATGCAGCAGGGAACCATCGCCGGTAAAAACTTTGTGCTCTACGACAGCGCGGAGGATCGGACTCTTGTGGATACCGAGATGGATTCCATTGTAGAGTTAAGTGTTACCATGATGGACACCTCCCGGGATGTCAAACAACGCAACATATACACCGCCATTCGTGACGGCGCCGTGGCCTACAAGAACAGCTTTCGTGAAACGGCCGCATACCAGGATGAAAAACGTGGCGTTGAAGTAAAGTTGGAAGAAGCAGGTATCACGCTCGTGGATACGTTCAACCAACTTCTCGGGAATCAGAGGGAGGATCTCGATACCCTCCTGAGGCGAAACGCCTCCACAGCAGAATTATTGGATAAAACAGAAAAACTGACGAAAGTTGAGGAAATGCTTACCTCATTGCTTCATGCGCGTATTAACCTGAACAAGTACTTACAGTATGGCGACCGATCCTATATCGTCGAATTGGAAAAGAAGTTCGCTTACAATGATGAAATCAAAAACAGCCTTGCAGGAGATTTCAAACAGCAAAAAAACATTGTTTTGATGGAGAATTTGGATAAATACTCGGTAGAATATAGAAACTCGGTGGAGGCTTATCTTGCTCTTGAAGATAAACAGAAGACATCGCAGTTGACTGCAGCCAAGGCAGGCGGCGATACCGTTGCTGCGGCAGATAAGCTCAACGACATAATGAAGGAACAAATGGCAAGCCTTATTGCCACAACGTCTTCATTCACGATTGTTGTGTCGATTCTTGCCGTAATTATTGGGCTCGTTCTTGCCGTGGCAATAACCCGTGCCATTACCAAACCTGTTGCCTTCGCCGTTTTACGGGCGGAGGAGATAGCTTCGGGTGAACTCAGAAACGACATTCCCGCTGTATATCGTGCCCGTGGTGATGAAATTGGTGACCTTGCCAAAGCCCTGCAGGATATGACGGAACGGTTGCGCAGCATTATCGGCGAAGTATTCGGCGCGGTAACCCAGGTTTCCTCGGGAAGCCAGCAGATCAGCAGTACTGCACAACAGATGTCCCAGGGAGCAACCGAGCAGGCTTCTTCGGTAGAAGAAATCACGTCGTCCATGGAGCAGATGACCGCAAATATCCGGCAGAACGCGGAAAATGCGCAGCAAACGGAAAAGATAGCCATCGCGTCCGCACGCTCGGCTGAAACCGGCGGGGAAGCGGTTGCGGCAACGGTTACCGCCATGAAGGAAATTGCGTCAAAAATCGGCATTATTGAAGAGATCGCCCGATCAACGAACATGCTTGCGCTTAACGCATCCATTGAGGCTGCTCGCGCCGGTGAATACGGCAAGGGGTTCGCCGTTGTTGCGTCCGAGGTGGGAAAGCTGGCCGAACGGAGTCAAAAAGAGGCCGGCGAGATCAGCGCCCTTTCATCGGAAAGCGTCTCCATAGCGGAAGAGGCGGGGCAGACAATTTCTGCGGTTATTCCGGATATCCGCCGTACTGCCGATCTCGTACAGGAAATAAGTGCCGCCAGCAATGAACAGAACAGCGGCGCATCGCAGATCAATTCGGCAATCATGCAGCTGGATCAGGTTGTTCAACAGAATGCGTCCGCCGCTGAAGAATCCGCGTCCATGTCCGAAGAGCTGGCAAGCCAGGCCGAACAGATGCAGTCGGCCATGGAATACTTCAAAATTGACATGAACCGGACGGGCAGGCCGTCTGCCAAAGAGGATGTTCATGCCAAGCCCGCCGTAAAAAGGACTTCGACAGCAAATACAGTAGATACCGTCCAGAAGAAACCGGAAACTGCGAAAGAACCGGCTAAACCTGCCCCGACGAAGGAAACAGCCAAACCTGCTTCAGGTAAAAAACCGGTAACCGGTATTCATCTGGATCTTGATGGTGACATCCCGCCGAAAGGCCCGGATGATCTCGATAATGAATTCAAGGAATTTTAACATGAGTGAAAACAATGCGCTCGACATTCATCAGTATTTGACATTCAGGCTTTCGGATGAACGCTATGCCATAAGCGTGGCGTTTATCAAGGAAGTTCTTTCGGTGCCGCGAATAACCAAGGTTCCAAAAATGCCGGAATATATGAGCGGTATTATCAATCTCAGGGGATCGGTTGTTCCCGTCATAGATCTATGCAGGAAATTCGGCATTGGTGAAACAACAAGAAGTGTGGATACCGGCATAATCGTTATAGAAATTCCGCAGGAAGATGATGACGGGAACGATAAAATGCTTACTGTCGGAGTTTTCAGCGATGCGGTAGAAAAGGTAATTACCATCGAGGAAGCCAACATTGAGCCGGCTCCAAGAATTGGCGTTGCGATAGATACTACCTTTATTCGCGGCATGGGCCACGTTAATGATGAGTTCATTATCATTCTGAACATACACAAGATTTTGACCGGAACAGAAATGGAAAAATTACAGGACGGAATAATCTTGTCTGATTCGGATGAGCAGCAGGAAGAAACTGCTGTTGCCGGTGAAACAGCTGATACTGAATAAGGAGCGGCTCTTGGAAGATAACAGCATCGGCAGTACCGCCCAATTCCTGACGTTCCACCTGGCAGATGAACGATATGCGATTGACGTGCAAAAAATTCATGAGGTGCTTGAAGTCCCCAGGATTACACGGGTTCCCCGCATGCCGGAATTCGTGCGCGGTGTTATCAATCTCCGGGGAAACGTGGTTCCTGTTATGGATCTTCGCCATAAATTCGGTCTTGGCAAGACAGATCTCACGGTTGATACCAGTATTGTTGTTACTGAAATATCGGATGTCTTTGGCGATGAAACCGGTTCTGTTCTTGAAATCGGGATTTTCAGTGACGCGGTGGACCAGGTCGTTGAAATTCCGGTTGATGATATCGAGCCGCCACCGTCAATCGGAACAAGTATTGATACTTCCTTTATACAGGGAATGGGAAAGATAGGGGAATCATTTATTCTCATTCTCAAGCTGGATCATCTTCTTTCGGAGAAAGATCTTTTTGACACAGAAGATACCGGA
>CAZQEF010000138.1:4146-5117 GCA_964592325.1 uncultured Treponema sp.
TTATCAAATGGAGCGCATGACCATAGACTGTGCGCAGACGGTTAAAGAGACTTTTCTTGAAATACTTGCCCATCCGGAAGGCGCGGTTCTGAATTTTGACAAGACAGAAGTGATCGATCTTGCCGGCATTCAGTTGTTGCTCGCGCTTTTTCGTGATGCCTCCCGCATTGGTCTTGATCTGACCTGTGCCGGAACCCTTTCGGAACAGGTCGCCCGGAGACTCCGCCTTTTCGGGTTTTGTGGTGATGCCTGTGATTCGACAGAAAAGCTGTGTAGCGTTTTATTTTCCTTTTTCGCATAACATAAAAGGCAGGAGTATGTATGGCAGATGACCGATTTATTGAAACATTCCGGGAAGAAGCGCTGGAGCTTCTTGGTACTCTTGAGAACACGCTCCTTGAGCTTGAAGATAATCCGCGGGACAAAGAGCTTGTTTCAGCGGTGTTCCGTGTCATGCATACCATCAAGGGTTCGGCCGGCATGTTCGCGCTTGAACGTATATCGGGATTCGCGCATCAGGTAGAGTCCATCCTCAGCGCGCTGCGTGAGGGCCGGCTTGAAGTGTCCAGAGCTCTTATTGACAAGACGCTTGATTCACGGGATTTGATTCTCGAAATGCTGGATGATCCTTCCTCCTGTACCGGGCCGCTTACCCCGGAAGACGCTCTTTTTCTCGAGTCTTTTCGTGCTGTGGTGGGTATGGGAGAAGACAAAAAGCCGGCAGAAAGGGCGGAGAATGAAAAGAGCGTGGACAAGGAGAACGTCCCGCAATTTCCCCAGGTCTGGAGAATACATTTCGCTCCCGGCAGGGAGGCCTTTCTTAACGGGGCGAATCCGCTGTCAACCATAAGCGAACTGCAGGAACTTGGTGAAACGGTTATTATACCGGTCGTCCCCGATCTTCCGGCCCTTTCTGACCTGGATCCCGAACAATGCAATACCGCGTGGGAGATTTTTGTAACGACGACGGC
>CAZQEF010000139.1:0-5095 GCA_964592325.1 uncultured Treponema sp.
GTACAATTCCGGCACCCTCTTTGACCGGGCGAGCGCCGTCATACAGGCCTGGCTGCCCGGCCAGCGGGGCGCTGCCGCCCTGGCGGACATCATGACCGGAAAGGCCAATCCTGAAGGCAGACTCAGTATCTCCATACCGCGGTCCGCCGGAGCCATGCCGTATTTCTACAACAACAAGATAAAATCCGCTGGCACACCGATCCAAAAGGATTTCGGCGCCGCGTATCCCTTCGGCTTCGGTCTGTCGTACACTTCGTTCACGATGGATTCATTTGCAATCGAAAAGAAAAGTATCCCGATCGATGGAGACATCCGCCTGTCACTCACCGTCGCAAACACGGGAGAACGGGACGGCGATGAAGTCGTGCAGATATACATATGTGACAATTTTTCGCAGCTGGTGCGACCGGTCATGGAACTGAAAGCCTTCCGCCGCGTACCGCTCAAAAGCGGACAGAAAGCGAAACTTTCCTTCTGTATCCCTTCCGATATGCTGCAGTATACCGGCAAGGACGGCCGCAGGATGGTGGAAGGCGGAACATTCGAAATACTGGCGGGAAATTCAAGCCGGAACATCCTGTTCAGGGAAACCGTTACCGTCGAAGGAACCGTACGATACCTTGAACCCGACTGGAAGATGCTCAGCACTTCGGAAATTGCATATCTGAATTGACCATTTTGGAGGATTGCGTATCCGCAATCCTCCGTATACGCTACAAAGCCTTCCTTTTTCTCTGTTTCTCGAGGTAGAGACTCTCGTCGGCACGTGACATGAGCTTTTCGAGCGGGGTCGACTCCCCGGGAACGAACGGCGCCGCGCCGATACTGATCGAAACTTTCCACGGCTTACCCAGTTTTGCGTTTTCCGCCGCAACCACCAAATCAAGTCGTTCACGGAACACCGGTAAAAAACGTTCATCGTTATCCGGAGCGAGAATGACGAACTCGTCACCTCCGAGCCTGGACACAATATCCATGTTTCTGAATGCCCTGCGAAGAATGACCGCGGCAGTTATGATGGCAAGATCGCCTTCCTTGTGGCCGTGAACATCATTGATTTTCTTGAGTCCATCCAGATCGCCATAAAACACCAGTCCACCCCGTCCCATTTGCCGGGCAAGCTCCATGCTTCGCCGGGCGAAGTTCATGAACCCCCTCCGGTTGTATAGACCGGTAAGTTCGTCAATCTCCGAAATTTTCTGCAGCTGTGTGTTGGATTGTTCAAGTTCATGAAGCACTTCAAGCAGTTTTTTTTCGGAAGCTTCCCGCTCAGCGAACAGCGCGGCGGTTTTCAGTGCCGTACTTATATGCCCAACCAGAATGTCATAGATTTCCCGCGTAATGTCAGTCTGGTCTATCATCATGAAGCCGATGATCTCGTCCCTGAAGTGGAGGGAACTTGCAATCATGAACCGGGGCTTCTTTCCGGCTGCATAACATTGAGGGAGCAGACGGCCCTGTCGAATCAGCTTGCTTCGCCTGCTTCCTGTTATGCTTCTGCCGTTGTGATATCCGATTACGAGATGGGCACAGTCCGGCTCTGTCCATGGGTCTCCCCTCTTGTGAATGACTGGTCTGTCGTATATTGCAATATAAAACGACCTGACACCAAGCGCGGTCAGATGCGCCAGTGTTGCCTCACTGATATCATCGATGGTCAGAGCTGAACCAATATCGGCAAGGTAGGTTCTCATGCTGGCAATCTGATCCACAAGCCGGAATTCGGACATTCCCTGCTCAACCTGGAGCATTGAAATGACCACCTGCAGACAGGAACCGAGAAAACCTGCGGCCTCATACGAACGGTCTGCTGCGATATTGATTTTTTGCAGATAGATATTCAAGAGGCTGAGGAGGGATACCCAGGGGCGTACCGTCCGACGTTCAGAAAGCAATGAGTGCAGATGCGCACCGAGACGATTCAGGGTAGTTTCAAGGTTTTTACCCGTGCTGGCAGACTTCACCAGCGCAGCGACAACCTTGCGTGAGCTGAGAGTCTGTTCTTCGACCGGAAGGAGATCGGCGACCTGATCCCAGAATGTTCCTGATGATGTTGCCCTTCCCGGTGCCAGTGCAGATATTGCATCAATATTCTTGAATGAACGTGCATACTCGTTTCCGGTTGCGGAATAGCATCCGCACGATGAGCGAAGTACTGTGGTTCCGGAAAGAATAATCTTTTCAGGGACTGGTATTCCTTCGGCAAGATCAGCCGCCCGCATGACGGCCTGGTACCCCTGTTCCTCAAGGGGTTGGCTTACAGTACTCAGCGCAGGAAATGAGAAACGTGCTTCATTGACATTATCAAAACCGGTAACCGAGACATCGGCTGGAACACGGTATCCACGTTTTTTCAGCTCACGCATGGCCCCAAAAGCCATGTTGTCGTTTGCGCAAATCAGGGCATCGGGATGAGCCGCTTTCCTGTCCGACGGGAACAGTGTGCGAACAGCCGCGTGACCGGAGGGAACGGTAAAATCCCCTTCAAACACCTGTTCCGGGCCGATGGAGTATCCGAAATCCCCACAGGTTTTCTGGAAAACACGCAAACGCTCACAGGATTCTTCATTGGTCCGCGGACCGGTAATCATGGCCGGATTCTTGCGTCCATGCTCGGACAGTACATGGCGGACAAGTTTCTCCAGTCCGGTGGTATTATCCACCAGTATGACAGACTTTTGTGGAACCCGGGAACCGATACTGACGCCGGGAATATCCCGGAACCGTTCAAAAAACGTGTTGTATTCATCTTCATCAAGCTGGTTTGAATAAGTTCCTGCAACAATAACCAGCGCATCGACCGTATCCGGCGTTATTTTGGAATATATTACCGATTGCTGAAACACATATCCTTCCGGTCTGTTATCAGTCCTTGCCGGAAAGACCATCAGATTCACGTTTCGCTCTCCGGTAGCACGGAGCATTCCGGGCCAGATTTGCGCGACATATTCTCCGAAAAAATTGGTCATCATGATGCCAATGGTATGCATGACCCAATTATAAGAGAGAAGCGGATGAAACGCAAAACTTTACCTCGTATAAAACCCGCCGTGTGCATATAGCTGGGCATAGTAGCCCTCCAGGGCCATAAGCGCTTCGTGGGTTCCCTCTTCCACTATCTCGCCGTTTCGCATCACGTAAATGGTATCTACATGGCGAACGGTTGAAAGACGGTGGGCAATGATAATGGTGGTGCGGTTCTCGGAAAGCCGGAACATGGCATCCTGAATGAGCGATTCAGACTCGTTGTCGAGCGAGGAGGTCGCCTCGTCGAAAACAAGCACGGGAGGATCCTTCAGGAACACGCGGGCGATTGCGACACGCTGTTTCTGCCCGCCGGAAAGCTTGACGCCGCGCTCTCCCACTTCCGTGTCGTACCGGTCGGAAAGCTCCATGATAAAGTCGTGAATATTCGCCATGCGTGCGGCGCGCTCGATTTCATCATCCGTGGCATCTGCCTTTCCATACGCGATGTTTTCACGGATGGTCGCGTCGAAGAGAAACACGTTTTGCTGTACAACGCCCACATTCTCCCGGAGCGACCGCTGGGTCAGATTCATGATGTCATGGGCGCCAATACTCACCCGGCCTTTCTGCACTTCGTAAAACCGCGGAAGCAGCGAAACAAGCGTGCTCTTTCCCGCTCCCGATTCCCCCACAATCGCGACTTTCTTGCCGAACGGTATTGAAAGGGATACTCCCCTGAGCGTCCAGTCCGCAACATTTTTGTAGCGAAACCAGACATCATGAAAACTCACGTCATCATGATCCATCGCGGGGGAAACCGCCCCGGGAGCGTCCTTGATATCCGGCTCGATATCCATTATTTCCGTGAAACGCTCGAATGCCGCCGTACCCTGCTGCAGTTGCTCGTTGAAATTGATGAGACGGTCAATCGGCGGCAGAATGACGCTCACATAGAGAATGAACGAAAGAAGGTCATACACTTCGACAACACCCCGGTAGATGAGCAACACGCCGCCGCCAACCACGACGAGATAATAAAAATCGCGAAGGAAATTGATTACCGCGTGAAAGCGCGCCATTACGTCGAAGGCGTCTTCCTTGGCGATTTGAAAGTTCCGGTTTGAAACGGAAAATTTTTCCTCTTCGATACGCTCATTGGCAAACGCCTTGACCTCGCGGATTCCCTGAACCGAGTTTTCCACCGTGCTGTTAATGTCGGCCACTTCCCTGCGCACCCGGCGGAATCCCTGCCGCATGCGACCGCCAAAAAGAATTCCCCAAATGACCATAAGCGGAAAGGGAATGAGCGAGATAAGGGCGAGCGGCAGGCTGAACGTGAACATGAACATATACGCGCCGATGATGACTACCAGCGATATGAGAAGATCTTCCGGCGCATGATGGGCGACCTCGGAAATGAGATTGAGATCGTTTGAAATGCGGGACATGATATGCCCCGTCTTGGTGTTGTCAAAGTAGGTGAACGACAGTTTTTGCACATGACGGAAAAGGTCCTGCCGCATGTCCGCTTCCATGCGCACGCCCATGATGTGTCCCCATTTGATGCGCACGTAGTTACACACAAAAATGAGGAGGTATACCGCGGTCATAAGAATAAGGGAGTTGACGATCATGTCAAAATTTTTTTTAGGAATATGGTCCTTGAGCAGACTGCGGGTCACATAGGGAAATATGATTGAAATGACAGACATGATGACTGCTGCCGCCATATCAAGGATAAAAAGACCCTTATGGGGTTTGTAATAGGGAAGAAATCGTCGGATCATGCTATTAAGGATAATCCTTTTTGTCTTTTTGGGGAACATGGAGGGACTGCTGCCAAAAATGTTGAAAAATCCTGTCTTCACGCGATTCTTTTGTTGCCTCTTTCAACATTTGGTTGTACGATACTGATGAGGGGGATAACCATGAAACTTTTGAAAATTTCTGGTGTGGCACTCATTGCCGCCATTTTGATTATCAGCACCGGCTGCAACAAAACACCGGTAGCAAAGCACGGACGCCTGTCCATAGAAGGTACGCAGCTTGTAGACGCGCACGGGGAACCGTATCAATTGCGGGGATTCAGCACCCAGCATATTGCAAAATCTGAAATGTTTGTAACCCC
>CAZQEF010000140.1:0-5085 GCA_964592325.1 uncultured Treponema sp.
GGAGCAGCCATTACTGCCAATGAATTTTCCCGGGATCGGCGCACTCGGCTTGTTTCAGTTCTTGACCGGTATCTGCCTGCGGAAACACGCTCGCGAATACAGGTAACCGGTCATGATGCCAGCCGCTGGTCGCGTTATGAATCGGCCGCTCGCGACCGAATTCTCCTGGATGTTCCCTGTTCATCGGAACGGCATGTACTCGGTTCTCCCCGTCATCTTGACGAATGGTCTCCCGCCCGGGTACGAAATCTGAGTTTCAGGCAATGGGCGATAGTATCGGGATCCTGGCTGGTGCTTGCCCCGGGAGGGTATCTCGTATACGCGACTTGTGCGCTTTCCCCGGAGGAAAATGACGGTACAGTGCGCAAACTTGTCCGCAAATACTCCGATGCGGAAATCCTGATCCCCGGCAGGGACAATCACCCTCAATTATCGCACCATGAGGCGGAAAGGACCGAATTCGGGACAATAATCATGCCGGACCGTTCAGACGGGGCAGGACCCTTATTCTTTGCGTTGATAAAGAAAAAAGAGACTCCGGAAGTCCCGCATCAGGAGCTTTCAAAGCCGATATTTTCACCGCTTTGATACGGTCGCCGGTAAAGAATCTCATAGAGACTCATCATGTCCTGTGCCGAAAGATTGAGAAAAGATGTTCCATAGGTGATGGAATCGGGTTCTTCAAACCGGCGGATTACCCGGGCAGAACAGGAGATTGGATCGCTTCTCTTCGTCGTCGTGATATCAAGGGAAAACGCCGAGCCTTCACGTATCGGTGTTCGTATCTCCGTCCTGGGCAGTGAAAAAAGCATGCCTCCCGGACTCATGTCAAGAATATGGGGTTCGTGTCCGGGAGCTTTTACCGGTTCGGCTTCTTCTGAAAAATATCCGGTTTCCTTGAGATACCAGGCGAGTATTCTGGAGAAATCCCAAAGATAGTCAACCATGGTGATATCAAAGGACTCACCATTACGGTTGGAAATAAAAATATACCCGACAACATACTGGTAATACACTACGGGACACCATATCTCTGACGAAATACCCTGATTCTTTTTCTCGACAAGAAGTTTCTCAAAATGCGAACCTTCGACAAAGAAATTGGGGTCTTCAAACGTTTCTTCAGTCTGCTCCGTTATGATTCTGCCTTCCGGATAGGGATCCACTTTGGGCAGCGTAGAGGATGTTGAGGGAATAAAGAGTACTTTCCCTGTCTCACTTATCAGCACTTCTTCAAAACGCGACGGTTTGCGTGTTCTGAACATGATGATGGTATTCTCGGAAGAACGGAGGGCGATGTCGCGTTTGAATCGCGCGATAACTTCCGGCAGTGTTTTTCCTCTGAAGTCGGAGGAAAGATCAAGTTCATCAATACTGATGTATTCAGGACAGACCGGGTAGGAAAGATTGATATCTTCGTTGGGGAGCCTGAAAAGAACCTGTACGTCACGCGGTTTCCGTACCCGGATGAATTTTCGCTGAAGACTGCGGATAAGATGGGAGGGAACATCGATGCGGACTTCACGATCCCGGGAATCACGAACCGTCGATTCAAACGCATAGGTCTTTCCATGGCAGTCGAAGTATCCCGTTAACCGCTCGCAAATGGAAAAACAGGCATTATCTATGGTATCAAGCAGTGTTATGCAGAGAGCTTCGCGTTCAACTGTCTTGATTACTCCGGTCCCGGCGGTGGAAACTCCGTGAAACCGGACAGGTTGCTCATTTTGCAATGCAGATTTTAATAGGAATTCTTTTTCTATATGTGAAACATTCTGTATCATGATCATCAGTATATCACGATAATCGTACTGGACGCAAAAAAAAAAGTGTACTAAAATAAAGATCCAGAGACGAATCACAGGAGTATTTCCAGATGTCCAAGAAGAAGTTTTCCCGAGAAGAAATACTTGCCGGAATCATTGAAACAGAAGCCCATCTGAATAAAATTCAGGACGTTGATGTGCTGATGGAGCAGATACTTACCGAGGCACGAAAGGTCGTCCGGGCAGATGCCGGGTCAATCTATGTTCGTGATGGTGACCGTCTCGCCATACATTATGCGCAGAATGATACCCTTCAAAAACAGCTGCCACCGGGACAGAAAATCGTTCATTCCTATTTTTCGTTTCCCATTAACGAAACAACCATTGCCGGATACAGCGCACTGACGAATCAACTGGTAAATGAACATGATGTTTATGAGATTTCACCGGAAAAGTCATACAAATTCGGCAGACAGAGTGATGTGGTATCCGGATACCGTACCAAATCAAACCTGACCATTCCCCTTAGAACCTCTGCAGGGCGTGTCCTTGGAGTTTTGCAGGTACTCAACGCCCTTGATGATTCCGGAAATGTCATCTACTTTGACAAGGACGACGAGCTCTATATCAGTCATTTTGCGTCAAACGCAACAGTTGCCCTGGAGCACGCACATCTTACCCGTTCAATGGTTTTGCGCATGATTCGCATGTCAGAACTCAGGGATCCCAAGGAAACCGGCCCCCATGTTAACCGGGTGTCAAGTTTTGCCGTTGAAATCTACGATCGCTGGGCGTTTAATAATTCAATTGACGATAACGAGAGCAAGAAATTTCGTGATACCCTGAAGATTGCAGCCATGCTTCATGATGTAGGCAAGGTGGCAATATCAGATCTCATACTGAAGAAACCGGCACGCTTCACCGAAGAAGAATACCGGGTCATGCAGGGTCATACCTGGCTCGGAGCGCGGCTTTTCAATGAAATAGAATCACCCGTTGACCAGGTCGCCCGTGATGTCGCCCTGACTCATCATGAGAACTGGGATGGGACCGGTTATCCCGGAAAGATTGCTGTTGATTCTGGAACAGAGCCCTTGTCTTCAAGGAAGGGTGGAAAGGTACGGGGGCTCAAAGGTGAAGAAATCCCCATATCCGGAAGAATCGTTGCACTTGCCGACGTCTATGATGCGTTGTCCTGCAAACGGGTTTACAAGGAACCCTGGGCGGAGGAAAAGGTTCTCGAAGAGATACGTTCACAGCGGGGGAAGAAATTCGATCCGGGTGTTGTTGATGCATTTTTTGAAATTCTGCCCAACATAAAAGCTATCCAGGAACGGTTCCCCGATGTTGAGGAGTCTGCCTGACAAGGCGGGTGAGTTCACGGTCCAGTGCATTCGCAAATGCATTCAGTTCACGCTTGCCGAATTGGCCTGTTTTTTCCGGAGAAAGGCCGTTCGAGTAGAGCCCGAGCATGAAATTTCGCATTGAAAGACGTTCGCTTATATTCTCGGCGGTATATACTGTTCCCCGGTCATTAATCACACGAAGATTCTTTTCTACCAGACGGTTTGCAAGCGGAATATCCCGTGTTATGACAAGATCGCCGTATGCTGCATGTTCAACGATATGATCATCAGCGGCATCCGGAGAACTGTCGGCGAGTATCATTGTTACCGGATAGTCATCGGGACGGGGAATATCGCGGTTCGCAACATATACCACCGGCAGCGAAAGACGCTTTCCCGCCCGGCAGATGAGCTCCCTTACCGGAACCGGACAGGAGTCGGCATCTACCCATATGGTCATGCCGGGACCTCCGGTACTGCGGCAAGGTAAGCGATACCCCTGCCGGAGAATGTTATCTGTCCGGCAGCGGCAGGCATGAAAATAGAGGATCCTTGAGGTAATGCTCCCGTAGTTCCCGATGTTCCTGAAATTATCAGGTCTCCCTGGATTACAACCAGTATCGACGGAGTTGTTACATTGATATCGATTGAATTGTCTTCAGGATCTATAACAGAAAGTTCAAATTCATTCGCAGGAGTCTCGAAAACCGATCGTTGGCCGATACGGCGCGGGGTAAGCCGGTCAGGTGTATGTGGCTTGGGAACAAGGGTGTCAAGAACTTCGGAAACGTCAATATGCTTTGAGGTTAGTCCGCTTCTCAGGACATTGTCGGAATTGGCCATGAGTTCAAGCCCGGTTCCTGAAAGATAGGAGTGCAATACCCCTGCAGGAAGAAAAAGGGCTTCTCCGGGTTCCAGTGTTACCGTGTTAAGGTACAACGGCGAAAGAATGCCGATATCGCCGGGATGTTCGGCTTCAAGATAGCGTACTGCGGCAAAGGGATGCTTTTCCGCATCGGTAACGGGTACATCGGGGGTATCTCGCATTTGCGGTGAAAGCTGTCCAAGAATGGCCTGAACCTGTTGTTTGTCGAGCGTCCAGAGATACTCCAGCATTTCCCGGTAATCTTCGCCGGCTTCAAGTGCCGTAACCACCGGAAGAAGCTCACGTATACCGGTCTCCCTGAAAAGTCTGACTGTTTCCTCGATTGGTCTGAATCCGCACAGTGCGACAAAACGGGTGACTGCGGCCAGTATTTCGGGTTTGTGATTTCTGTCGCGATAATTCCGGTTCGGCGCGTCCAAGGGAATGTGTTCACGGTTTTCACGTTCATATCCTGCTGCCGCTTGCTGTGAATCGGGATGTACCTGGATTGAAAGGGGATGTGATGCTGAAAGGATCTTGAAAAGATAGGGGAGTGTGTCTCCAAATCGTGCGCGACAGCGTGATCCAAGGCAGTATTCGGGATTTTGTCTGATTGTATCCGACAACAGTTGAACGCCGGTTCCAACCCGAATATTGCTTGAACCTGATTCGTGAGCGCCCATCCAGAGTTCGGCAAACGGTTGTTCATCATTTACCGGAATTTTCATGATACGCCGGATGGCGTCAACCGAACCCCAAGGATAGTGCTTTATGGTATTATCCAGAAAGAACCATTGTCTCCTCATATCAGATTACCTGGTCAATACGGGAAATCATCTTGAGCGCAAGCTTTTCTGCCTCTGAAAGATCGATCTGTGTGTTCTGGTCCGAGTTTTTCAGTTTTTCTTTATAATAGTCATCGGCGGCAAGAATACCTGCAATAATGGCAATTTTCAATGGATCTGAAATTTTCGCTGATGCTTCAACGCGGGAGACGGTTTTTTTGTAATGGGAGTATATTGCGTCAAGGTATTCCGGCTTTTCGTCGGCTTGTATGGCAAAAGAGGCTCCCAGCAAATCAATTTGCAAATTACCCTTTGCCATTCCC
>CAZQEF010000141.1:0-3102 GCA_964592325.1 uncultured Treponema sp.
GTTTTGCGGGCGTCATGACGGCTGGCCCCGTGAAAACATAAAATGGGATTCATCGGTCGGCTGGCCGGATACAAAACGTGAATGGAAATGCCGCCTGTATGACCAGCTCACCTTCCGGGTCGCGCAAACGATAATACGCTGATGCACAAATATAAGAGGAATCATATTGACAAGCTGCTGAAATATTCGATATGGATTATTCTTGCACTGTTGGTAATCGATACTCTCTATGCTTACTGGTACGGTATACGTTTTCAGGCAAAAGAGACATGTATAGTCTATCGGTTTTTGCCGCGATGGTTGTTCCTGATTAATGAGCATGTTATAGAACTTTTCATGCAGGTGACAGCAGGAGCCTTTGCCGGGGTGCTTGTAGGGAAATATGTTGCCAGATATCGCGCATTATTTCCGAAAAATCAGATTGCCGCGTTTTTGTATGCATCAGTTATCCCTGTCTGTTCCTGCAGCGCAATACCGCTCATCGATTCGATGAAATCGAAAGCATCCTTACGGACATTGATGACATTCGTAATTGCTGCGCCTCTATTAAACCCATACGTGATATTTCTCTCTTTTTCAGTATTGGGAGTGAACTATGCCCTTCTGCGAATTGCCGGTGCTTTTTTTGTATCAATCCTGGCTGGAAGCATTGTCGCATGGTTCCATACGCTGACGGGGAAACCGGACATTGGAGTGCATCACAATTGTGACAACTCTTCATGCAGTGTAGCAGGCGAAACAAATTGTTATCGAAAAACCTGGAAACTGATCACGCAAATACTGCCATATATACTGCTTGCGGGTGTGACGGGATTGCTCTTTGAGTTAACCGGGCCACTTGAAATAATCAAGTCATTACCGATGCAGGGCAGTTTGTATTCCCTGATTATCGTTACCATAATCGGGGTTGCCGTGTATGTATGCAATGGCGCGGATATTGTTTTTCTGGCCCCTTTATTACGGCATACCGACCTGGGGATGGGCAACGCTATCGCTTTCTCACTGACTTCCAACGCAATCTGTGTCTCGTCAATAATCATATTATCCCGATTCCTGGGGCGTAAACTTACCGGAGCCCTCGTCGGGTCGGTGTTTCTGTTGGTAATCGCCTTTTCACTGATGATTGGCTGAGATTCCACGATTGCGTCACCTGTCGTCCCGTGGCCTTCCGCTGTTAGTATATTCCCCCATCCTCCATGATTTTCTTGCTGGTAAAATCCATGTGATACAGCTTCTCCCAATGGTTTATGTTCAGCGTTCCCTTGGTGAGCTCTATAGCGAGAATGCAGCAGTTTTCATCGTCTTCCTTGTTGGCCAAATCGTACCATGCCGCGAACGCGGTCCGGAGTTTTTTCCGCAGCTCCGCGTTCTCCGGGGCCATCACCCAGCCGAGATTCTTGCACAATCCGCTTGCGGTAAACATTTCCGTGGAGGATGCAATAGACACTTCCGGGTTCTTGTCAATCTGCTTCATCTTGTTCGACATGCTGTTGGTGGTAACGTAAAAGAATCCGTCTTCATACAGGGCATCCACGCCCCGGACGACCGGTCGTGGCAATCCGTTGCTCCCCGGTTCACGGGCGATTGTCGCCAGTGAAAGAATGTTGTCTTTGCCTCCACCGAACTTCTCCTCAAGCAGTGCATAGCCCTCGTTAAAATCGTTCATTCATTATTCTCCTCTATATATAGTATAGCTATAAGACACTATATACCCATAAATCTGACATCTTGTGTCAGGATTTCACCAATAGCTTTCAGACTTGTTTTCAAAACCATTTCAGCTTACGATTATTATGGTGAATAACCGTTCTGCACTAAAGGAGCACTTTTTGGATAGTGACACACAAAGAAGAACACCCCGAAAGATCAAGCACCATGACAGTTCCCTGTTTGTTCTGGTGTTTGTAGCGGCCACTCTTGCGGTGATATGGATAACGGCGATTGCCGCCGGGCTGAGCCAGCGGGATACAACGATTTCCCGAACGGAAGACGAACTGTTGCGTATGAATCAGCTCGTCGCGGAACAGACCGGAAACCTTTTTACGGAGATCAGGTCATATCTCGCCATACTCGATACCTGGCTCATGGAAAACCCCGGGGTCGACCCCCGGACGAACAGAACATTCCTCAATCTTGTTACGATAATCAGATCAAATATACGGATCCCGGTTGATATTCTGCTCGTTTCCGAAAACGGCGGATTGTACTACACCACTCCGGAGAAGGCGGGGACACTGCTGGCCGACGTGAGCGATCGCGACTATTTTAAGGCGCAGCTCGATCCGGCGACCCGGGGATTTTACATTGCAGAGCCCGTAAAAAGCCGGGTTACCGGCCGATGGGGAATTCCCGTCTCGTATCCGATAACGATGCGCAATGCGGGTATGTCAGTAATTTTCGCGGCTATTGAACTTCCGACACTTAACGAACTGTACGATTCCGTACGTCCCAAACCGGGCGGGGCAATAACCCTTGCCAAAGAGGGAGGAATTCTCCTTGACCGGGTTCCGTTTGATGCCGCGATAATGGGAACTTCTCTCGGACCTTCCCTCCCGCCCGGAGAAGCGTATGAAGGCATACGGAGGTTCGTTTCACCTGCCGACCGGGAGGAGCGGATAATTGCATTCCGCAGTATCCCCGGCATGCCGCTTACAATCAGTGTATCGGTGTCACACCGGGAAGTTCTCATGGAATGGGGGCAGCGGGTGAAGATATGGCTGCTGGTACTTGCCGGCGTAAGCGCCATGTTCGCCGCGCTCGGGATATTCCTCTGGCGAAGCTGGAGAGATAACGTCATGAACGAAATGGGCATGTCCCGGCTGAATGATGAACTCATTCGCGTTAATGAAATGGCGCGTCTCGTAACGGAAAACTCCAGCGACGTATTTACCGTTGTCTCCCTTCCGGGTCTGGTTATTGAGTATGTCAGTCCGTCGGTCGAAAGGAACTGGGGATGGAGCCGTGACGAATTCGTCGGTCAGACGATCAAAAATATCCTGAGCGGTGAAATGGCCGAACGGATCCGGGATAAGCTCGTCGGAATGATGAACAGAATTGAATCCGGAGACTCCGGCGGACGCCATGGGAAAATCGACATTGACA
>CAZQEF010000141.1:3112-5084 GCA_964592325.1 uncultured Treponema sp.
TCACAAGAAAGGATTCAGGATACCCTACGAGGTATCGATGACGATCATCTGCGACGACCGCGGGAAACCGATGAAGGCGGTCGCCCTTGCCCGCGATCTTTCCGACCGGAAGGCGAACGAGGAAATCGTACGGAACATGGCCTTTTACGACCGGCTCACCGGACTCGCCAACCGCCGCCTTCTGGAAGACCGGCTTGGCCAGCTCCTGCGACTTGCCATACGCGACAGGTCAAAGTTTGCCGTTCTCTTCATTGATCTTGACCGGTTCAAGCCGGTAAACGACGAGTTCGGGCACGAAGCGGGAGACTGGCTTCTCCGTCAGGTCGCCGACCGGATGCGTTCCTGCGTGCGCGGTACGGACACGGTGGCCCGAACCGGCGGTGATGAATTCGTGGTCACGATTCCCGATATACGATCAGCTGAGGAAGCCGCGGCAATCGGTGAGAAAATTCGTGCATCTCTGGAAGAACCATACAGGTTCAACGAGACCATCACGTTCGAAATCTCTGCAAGCATTGGCGTTGTTCTCTACCCGGATCAGGGAAAAGACGCGCGTAACCTTCTCCTGATGAGCGATGCCGCGATGTACCAGGCAAAAAAGGCGGGAAGAAACCGTGTCGTGGTGTACACACCCGAAACCGTTGAAACCTCCGAAACCGCCGACGCGCATATTCTGTCCATCACGCTGTCCTGGCAGGATGCTTATCTTTCAGGGCAGGAGGAAATTGACAACGACCACCGTGAGTTGTTCCGTCTGGCCAATGAGCTCATGAAGATTATCTCGGCGCAAAATCCTGACGAATCGGCGTGCGGAAACGCAGTGACCGCTCTCCGGGATCACTCGGAGAGGCACTTCAGACACGAAGAAGCCATCCTCAAGAAACACGACTATCAGGATGTGCAGCTTCACTCGGTACTCCATCGCGAACTGCTGCGGACTTTTGACGAACTTGCGCAACAGTACGCCGAGGGAATCGTGTCTCTCGAAGAACTCGCCGAATACGTTACCAGAACCATAATCGAAGAACATCTGCTCATGGAAGACCGCAAGTTCTTCTACCTGTTCAAATCTTCCGGATCAGATTCCGGGGAGCAGGATTGAGACAGCGGGCAGGTCAGGGGAATCTGTTTTCATTGACGGATTCCCGCTGTGGCTTCATACTTTGAGAACACAATTGAGTGAAAAACCCCTTATAACGGAGTATGGTAATGCGCCGCAAAACTTTTTTTGCCCTTTTCCTTGTCCTGATTCTACTGCCCTTTACCGCCGAAGACGGCGGTGTCTGGTCGGCCGCGGATATTCCCAACCCGACAGAAGCCGGTACCGGCTATGTAACTTCTATCGGCTGGTATCTCACGGAAGGGGAAATCGCGGCCATCAATGATCTGGTCTTGCGCGTCGAAGAGGATACGTCCGTCGAGATTGCCGTAGTCGTTATTCCCTCCCTTTCGGACGATATTTTTACCGAGGCTCAGGCGCTGTTCGATCTCTGGAGAATCGGCAAAGCCGGAATTGACAACGGCCTCCTGGTCCTCGCCGCTATTGAAGACCGGAATATCCGTACGCATACCGGGTACGGCATGGAAGGGGTTTTTACCGACGCGGGAATCTCCGTTCTCCAGGAATCAATCATTATCCCGGCATTCCGGGAGGGTCGCTACGGGGAAGGACTTATAGCGTATGTAACGGAGATCGACCGCATGATTCGCGATCCCGCCGCGGCCGCGGAACTCCAGTCTCAAGGAGCACGTTCGGAACAAGGGCGTCCGGCACGGCGGACACTGCGCGAGCGGTTTTCAAACTTCGGCGAGAACGCGCTGCCCTTTTTCATGTTCGGCGGCATTGGTTTCCTCGTTCTGATTGGAGCGGTTGTCTCATTCGTGAACGAGGTACGGTCTGTTTTACGGAAACGCCGCAAAAGATACGCGACGTATTCGAGCATACAGACCCTTGAACGCAAGGGTCTCGGTA
>CAZQEF010000142.1:0-5061 GCA_964592325.1 uncultured Treponema sp.
GCTTTGATCGTGATGGTCTGGCCGGTTTTAGGGTTGCGGCCTGAACGGGCGGCCCGTTCACCGACATCAAATGTTCCGAAACCGATGAGTTGTACGGAATTTCCGCTTTTCAGTTCATCGGCAACAGTGGTTGTGAAAGCGTTCAGGGCTTCTCCTGCATCCTTTTTAGTCAGTCCTGCCTTTTCGGCAATGGCGTCAATCAATTCAGCTTTGTTCATGAAATGCATCTCCTTGAAATAATACGTAATAGTTATCAAAGAAGTATACCATGTTCAACCCATTATTCAAAGGTGCAAAAAGGAAATGCCGCAATTTTTATTGGATGGTAGACCCGATATCAACCGCCAGAAATGGTGCGTAATCCCTGTCTGCATGAAGCATGACTCCGCCTTTGAGTGAAATTCCAAAACCTTCATTAAGACGGGTTCCGACTCCTGCTGTTACGCAATACAGTAAAGAATCGCGCGGATTCTGAAAGTCATCGGTGTCCCGGGACAAGAATCCGGCCGAGACAGTGCAACTGGCGAAGACCGGAAGAGAAAAGAAGGCAGAGGCAAATGCCCATTTCCGTGTAACCTCGATCCCTGCGGCAAGGGCAGTGTTTCCGTACCGTCGGGCCGCTGGAACGGGTCCCGGAAAGAGATGCCGGCTCGTCAGGGAAGGACCCAGACAGGGCGGTGCGGAATCAGAGTCGTCCGCGGACGGAGAAAAGTCGGTGGCACCATACCAGTGGAGGGCAAGTGAATAGGAACGCGGGGAAAATATCACCGCTGTACCTGATACCGTCAGTACCTGGAAGAATGAATCTGAGCCCATTTTCGGAGATGAGAAAAGATAGGACAGTTCAAGAGAATGCCCCTTCATGGGAAAAATGGCGGAATCGAGGCTGCTGGATCTGATGTCTGCTTCAAACAGCGATAATGCCATATCTTCTTCGTATGCTGAAAGGGAAGGGGGCAGTTCCGGATCAATCCATGCGCGGCTCCATCCAATTGAACACTCGGATCCGGCGATAAAGTTATACCGCAGGACAGCGCCGGCCTGGATCCATTTTGTCTCCATATAGGTTCTGCTGTCAGAATCGTATGCTGTGGATCCGGATTTACGTTTCCAGAGGAAGAACGGTTCAACAGAGAGATTGTTTATCAGGGGATGCCCATATACTGCTTCGGTATACAACGTTCCGTTAAATCCTCCGTCCAGAAGAAGGAATGAACCGGGAACCGTTATGCCATGAAATGTCACGCCGGCGGTAATGGATGTGTATGTTGCAATATCCGAGTAGTACGTACCTTCATGGATGAATCCCGCGTGGATATCATGACCTGGTTCTTCTTTTTCGGTAAGCCGGACAACCATTTCGCGGTGTTCTTCATGTTTTACCTGTTGCATGCTGATGCATGAGTATCTGTTTTTCTGGATCAGTGTATGATAGAGGGCTTCCAGTGTGTCCCGGTCACAACGTACTCCGTGCCCGGTGTCCAGTATGGTGCGAATGAGGGCACTGTCAGCAGCGGTACCCCCGATTATGGAAAGCGAATCCATCACTGGTTCCTGATCTTCCGGGATGACACGACCCGGGGAGGGTGTGGCCAAAGGTTCAAGGCTCATCCGCATGGAATTCGCAGCCTGCTTTCCCCGGGAGATGAATTCGTCCGCCTTGAGAAAATCATTGACTGACAGCCCGGTAATATCAACCGGAATAATAATATCCGCATTGGGCAGCTGCCTGAGAACATTCTGCTCCGTGAAAATTTCGAGAGTTCGTTCCAGTGCCATAACCGGATTTCTGGACAGCTGTTCCGGGGTAACCGGTTCACGGTCTTCCAGGTATACGGCAATAACAATGTCCGCCCCGAGTGAACGGGCAACATTGATGGGAAGATTATCCAGGATGAGGCCGTCAACGAGATATCGTCCGTTGATGACGTGCGGTTCAAAAACTCCCGGGATACTCATGCTGGCACGGATTGCATCGGAGAGCGAGCCGGAATCGAGAACTACCGATTCTCCCGAAATGATGTCGGAGGCAACCGCCCGGAATCTTCTGGGGAATGAGTCAAAATCGGTTTGTGAGGGGACCCGTATGGTAAGCCGGTCGAGATGTGCCAGGGCATGGTTTCCTTCAAGAACGCCCGATCCGAGTTCAAGCCCTTTGGCCGAAAAAGGAATCTTGACCGCATAACGTGCCCGGTTGCGCCGTTCCGTGTATGAAGAATCAAGAAGAGATACTGGCTCGGTAAAAAGCGTGGGCCAGTCCATTGTCAGGATGATGTCGCTTATGTCATCCCCGGTATATCCGATAGCATATAATCCCCCGACAATTGCACCCATGGAATTTCCCACAACGATGTCTATCGGGACGCCAATCTCTTCAAGAACCTGGATGACCCCCGCATGCGAAAGACCCCGGGCCCCGCCGCCCTGAAGAGCAAGCGCTATGACCGGACGTTCCGGTTCGCGTGCGAAGGCGTAAATTGCAGAGAAAGCACATAAAATGATTATTGTGAAAAGTTTTTGTATGCGCATGTACTGAATAACCATCCGGATACTCAATGTAGCTCAGTGCGTGTGATTAAACAATACGGTTTTTACCCGTCCTTTTGGCTTCGTAGAGGTTCCCGTCGGCAGCTTCTATAAATTCGGTTATGCTTTCTCCCCGGTATTCGCATACACCACCGCTTATGGTAATGGATATTCCCTCGTCCAAAGCAGCTGACTCGACACCTGTACGGATGCGTTCACATATGTCCCTGGCGGTTGAAAGCGGAGCATTTTCAAAGACCAGAATAAACTCATCTCCGCCGTATCTGCCGGCCAGATCGGAGTCCCGTATTGTCTTTTTTATGATTCCGGCAATTTCAACCAGAACCGCGTCTCCGGCAAGATGTCCGTGAGTATCATTTATTTCCTTGAAGGAATCCAGATCCAGCATTGCCAGGGACAGCGGTTTCCCGGTATACCGGCTTATCTGCCTGGCGCTGCGCAGGTGCTCGATACTCGTCCGGTGGTTTTTGAGACCGGTAAGGCTGTCTGTAGTCGATTGCTCCGCGAGAAGCGAGTTTTCATTTCTCAGGTTCTCCTCGTTCAGTTTCTTTTCCGTAATATCAAATACAATTCCTGCAAGAAAGAGCGGTTTCCCCTCGGGGTCATATTTGGTTATTTTCCCGCGATCATAAAACCAGCGATAACTTCCGTCTTTTGCCTGAATACGGTATTCGACTTCGTATACATGGGTTTTTCCCTGCAAGTGATTTCTCATTGCCGTCATGGTTGCTTCATAATCATCAGGATGAAGTTTCTCCGTGAAAAACTGATACGGAACAGGCGTCGAGTCCTCAGGCATATCGTATCCGAGCGCGGTCAGTTTGAGGGGATTAAAAGTCACCGTATTGGTCTTTATGTTCCAGTACCAGTGACCGAGATTTCCCGTCCAGTCATAATCGAGACGTGTTTCCTGGTTTTTTTCCCGGAGCAGCTGGGTGGAAAGCAGGGTCAGTTCATCGATTCGCCCGATAAGGGCATCGCGAGTCCACTGTGTATAATCCATAACTAAAATTGTCCGATGTGCATACGGAATTGTCAAATGCCCGAGAGGTTAAAACTTCTCCTTGCATACAGGGTGTGTTATAATTGTGCCATGAACAGGAATATACTCATACGTAAGGCAACCGGTGAGCTTGAACCCTTTGATCCCGGAAAACTGGCTGATTCGCTCCGGAGATCCGGCGCGGACGAGATGAGTGTTGAGGAAATTACTGCATCGATAGAATCCTGGCTTCAGGACGGGGTAACGACACAAAAGATATATGCCCGCGCGCACAGCCTGCTGGGGAAATACAAGAAATCCGCTTCCGCACGGTACAAAGTAAAACAGGCTCTCATGGAACTCGGTTCGTCGGGATATCCTTTTGAACACTTTGTGGGGGAGCTGTTCCGTAAACAGGGCTACGAGGTAGAAGTTGGAAAGATTCTGGAAGGATGCAGTATAACCCATGAAATGGACGTTATTGCGACCATTGACGGCGTTCAGCATCTGATGGAATGCAAACACAGCCAGATGCAGGGAAAGTATGTCAGCATACAGACTCCCCTGTATGTGCACTCCCGGGTCAATGATATCGTAAACAGGCGAAAAAATGACGATTCATTCAGCGGGATTTCATTTTACGGCTGGGTTGTTACCAATACCCGCTTTTCCAGTGACTGCATGCAGTATGCCGATTACTATGGCCTTAAACTCCTTGGCTGGGATTATCCGGCGGGGAACGGCATAAAGGATCTTGTGGAAAGGGAGAAGATGTATCCGGTTACCGTGCTCGCGCATCTTACCGCGCGGCAGAAGAAGTATCTGATTGAGAACGGCATAGTTACCTGCAATGAGTTATACCGGCGCCCTGATCTGATGGATACGCTTGATATTCCCCAAAAACGCCGGTTCGCCCTGAAAAAGGAACTGGAAACCCTGATTTAGCGGTAGTGCCCGTAACAGCGCATCTCGTCGGGATTTTTCCTCTTTTTTTCAGGGGAAACTGTTCCTTCCGGGTTTGCTGCCGGATATCCCATTGCAATAAGAAGATATAACCGTTTGCGCCGCGGAATACCGAGCAGCTTTTTTACTTTTCGTTCATTAAACCAGCCAAGCATACAGGTTCCTGTCCCTTCTTCTGCTGCCTGGAGGCAAAAATGTTCGGCAGCCATACCGATATCGAGAAGAAAAAGTTTCTTCCGTTTGATGAATGATCCGAGAAAAGACGTAATATTGGGAGATTCACCGGTAACGGCAACGATAACCGGTGCTTCCACTACGAACCGGTTCATGGATGAACCGGGGAGCAGGCTTGCTTCCGCGACTCGTGAGATAACCTGTGTATCCTGAACAACGGTAAATTTCCATGGCTGGGCGTTACAGGCCGACGGGGCAAGACGGGCTGCTTCGAGACAGCGTTCAATTGTTTCATGATCGACCATGCGGGAATCATATGCCCGGACACTGCAGCGTTTGTGTACCAGATCAAGAAATGGTGTCATGTGACCTCCTGTGTGCATTCAGGTTACAAC
>CAZQEF010000143.1:0-5007 GCA_964592325.1 uncultured Treponema sp.
AATTTTTTCAAGCGCCATCCGGAGGCCTTCACGCAGTGGCCGGCGAATATGCTGGGAAGAAGGATCAAGGGCAAGCATTTGCGCGGTAATATCGCTCATGATCGGAGGAACCGTACCAAACTCGCGCAGAAGGTCCTCTTCCGTATATTGTTTGTGAAGAGGACTGGTTCCGTCATCGCCCAAAAACGGGAGATACCGGCAAGGTTTCCAGCGCGGACGCCCGTTCTTTCCCCGGTCACCGGTGTAGGCAAATAGACGGCAGATCATCGCACGGCCGTCATACACGGTACAATGGTAAGGATTGGCAGGATCATAAAACAGGCAGCCGCGTTCAGCATCGCTTCGGGGAGAGACAAAGGTTCCGTCAAGAATGGCTTTAGCCCGCTCAGGCTGGTTGGAAAGCATCCATACCGCGAGGTACACTGCCTCGCACTCAACGACATCAGGTTCAAAATCCACACAACAGGTTCCGCACCCTTCCGGACAGCTGAAGGGACTCACCAAACGCCACTGTTGCTGAGCCTTTTCGATTCCCCGGTAAATGTCATCAAGACCATCCACCAGTGGTTGGAGACAGGTTTCAGCTATGTCGTCAATGCGGTTCATGCGGATGTATTACTCCATGTATGCGGGATTTCACGGAGTATATCCTTCCGCAAAGGCTTTGAAAAGGTACTGCTACCAAAATTGTTGAAAAAAATCCGACTGTATATCAGGAAAACAGCCGGATCAGGGAAGAATCAATTACCGGAAGAAAAGAACATTCTCTGGACAAAGGGAACAAAACTTTCCGTCGCCATTTCACTGGTTAGAAGATGGTTGGCGCGGAATTCCCGGATCTCGACCGGAAGACCTGCCGCGGACATTTTCCGGGCGATATACCGGGTCCCCCGGGGAATCCAGCGGAATTCATCCATTGAACCATAGACAAAGACTCCTCCGGCGATTCGAGCCGTACCTGCCGTGTATTCTTCCAGTTTCTTCGCGATACCACCGAATCCGTCTTCCCATTTTTCCTGTATCGCGGCGTCTTCGGGCGATCCGTCAAATTTTGGAATCCGGGCATGCGGATAGGGAAGATTCACGTCAGGAGCATAAACAGCTCCGTACGCATCACGATATATTGTCTGCCATCCCGCAAGCGTATCCCGCTGGCCGTTTTCATCCCAGGCACCGGGACAGCAGGCCCAGAACGCGGCAAATATATCAGGATGCCTGAGCGCGAGGTTCCAGGACGCAAAACCGCCCATGGAGTACCCGGCAAGCATTCTGCCTGACGGATTGCTGACTGTCCGGTATTTTTTGTCGATGAAAGGCACTATCTCTTCAAGGATAGCGTCTTCCCAGTAACCACTCACCGGGGAATTCGCATAGAAAGAACCATAAAGTGCGCAGGATCCGTCAATTCCGACAAAAATGACATCCGTCACTCCGCCGGCGCGTAATCCCGCGGCCAACGGGTTCACCACCGCCTGCGGAGTTTCAGCGAATCCGTGCAGGGCATACACAACGGGATAGGTTTTATCTTCCGAAGAAGCATATGACTCGGGAAGAACGATGTATAATGGAACAATCCTCTCCTTTTCCAGAAGGCCCCTGTTGATCGCGCGGGAACGAACCCCCATCGTGATAATGGTTTCCGACTGTTTTTGCTCGTACATCACTTTGAGACGGTTTCCGCCGCATGCGGCAACTGAAAACACCATGCATGCCATAAGACAGGCGAAAATCAATCGTGTAATTATCTGTTTCATAAGCCGAGTATAACTGCAGCCCGCATACCGGTATGAACAGATCTTGCTCATTTTCATAAAAGGGGAATACACTGTTTCCATGGGAAAGGATCAGTACCGCAATACACTTTTACGGTTGATAACCGCCATTGAACAGGCCCTTCCGGGTCAAATTTCCCTTGATGACCTCTCACGTGAGGCATACCTTTCCAAATATCACCTCCATCGTGTTTTCCGGGCTCTGAGCGGAGTTCCCCTGGCCGAATATGTCCGGCGGCGTCGACTGACAAACAGTCTTGAAGCGCTTTCAAATTCAGACAAGACGATTCTTGACATAGCCCTGGACTATGGATTCAGCCACGAACAGAGTTACATCAGGGCATTCAGGACACTGTGGGGAATAACTCCCGGAGAATACCGGGATTCCAAACCGCTCCTGGCCGCAACGACACCGATTTCCGCAGACATGCTCATTTCTACCGGGCACGATAACGCGCTTATCACCCCCGTGTGTGTCGCGCGTCCGGACATCCACCTGTGCGGCATCCGCCATTTTATCAGGGACGATGAAAACGCAGCTGACAATACGGCCGCATCCAGGGCGAATTCTTTTCTGCGGGATTCCGTCCCCCGAATTCCTGTTCCTGTCTATACCGATCGTTATGTAGCCTTTATTGAGCATTGCGCGGAGGCAAACGATAACTGGTACATGACCTGCGCTGAATTACGGAACAGGCCGAATCGTGTTGAGCTCAGTTTGATCGCATCGGACGGATTTGAATACCGGCATGTTCGAAAGCAGATTTTCCAGGAATTCCTCTGCGTTTCGCGAGTACATCCCGAGAAGCTTCTTTGGCAAGACGTCGTAGCGCTGTACCACACAATCTTTTATGAGTGGATACCGTCAAACATGGATACCATTGAACCGGGGTGGCATATTGAATATGTTGATCTGGCGACCGCCCGGGAAGACTATAGTGAATTCCGGATTTTGGTGCCTGCCAGTACTGCTGTCAAAATTGTTGAAAAAAAGGAGCGCGTATGAATCAATCCTTTGAACCGGTCCCTGCGGACATCAACTTTTTTATCTCCCATCCCTTTATTACCGGTATCCTCACTAACAGAATTTCCCTCATGATTCTGGTCGTTCTGGCGTTGTATGTGCTCTATATTTCGATCAGACAGGCACAAAGGAAGAGAACTGTATACATCCTGGCCGCAATTGTATCGATTATCTTTGTCATATTGACAGTAACCGCCGCAAAAGAGGCCCGGGTCGCCGTAAATCCCGACTCCCGGACAATCATCGCCGCAATACTCAAAGACAAACAGATTGTCCGCAATGGATTATGCAGGGAATACTACTTTATCACTGAAATTGAAGGGAAAAGCTACGGAGTCGCGACATCGAAGGAAATATATTCCATGGATAAGTACGGACCGGGAGCAACTTTTGATTATTCCCTGTATACATACCGGACTCCGTCCGGTTTCATCCTCTACCGGTTTCTGAAGCCGGAATTCAAGCTGAAAGTCCAGCGCGGGAATTTACAGTAAAGAAATCCTGCGTGTTTGTGTGCCAGTCGTCCGACCGGGATGCGAACACCCGTGCGGGGTATTCAACACCCCGGCGGGGTGCAGTCTCCCCGCCGGGTCGCCAACACACAAGCGGGGTGCTTAGCTGGCCACCGGGTCGCCAACACACAAGCGGGGTGCTCAACTCCCCGCCGGGGTGTTGAACCGGCTGCCGGGACAGTCAACTCCCCTTACGGCAGGCGTGTTTTGCCCATGAGGAAGCGGTCGATTTCACGGGCGGCGCCGCGGCCTTCGTTGATGGCCCAGACGACGAGGGATTGTCCCCGGCGGGCGTCGCCGGCGGCGAATACCTTGGGGGCGGAGGTCGCGAAGGCACCGTATCCTGCTTTCGCGTTACTCCGTTCGTCGGTTTCAACGCCGAGCGATTTGAGGAGTTCTCCTTCCGGTCCCAGAAAGCCGAGCGCGAGGAAGACGAGGTCGGCTTCGAAAGTCTGTTCGCTTCCCTCCACCTCTTCCATGATCGGTCGCCCGGCGTCATTTTTCTTCCATTCCACCCGAACCGTTTTCACTGCTTTCAGGTTTCCTTTTCCGTCTCCGATAAACTCTTTGGTCGATATGCAGTATTCCCGCGGATCGTGGCCGAATACGTATTCGGCTTCTCCGTGTCCGTAGTCGGTCTTGAAAATCCGGGGATAGGTTGGCCAGGGCATGGACTCGTTGCGTGCCTCAGGCGGGCGTTCCAGCAGTTCAAAATTGACGAGATCCGCGCAGCCGAGCCGGATGGCGGTTCCCAGACAGTCGTTTCCGGTATCGCCACCGCCGATGACGATCACTTTCTTTCCGCGCGCGTCAATCCTCTTGCCGTCGGCAAAGCCCGAATCCAGGAAGCTTCTTGTGTTGGCGGTGAGGTAGTCCATGGCAAAGTGTATGCCGGCGAGGTCCCGTCAGGGAACGTTGAGGTCACGCGGGCGGGTTGAGCCGGTCGCGACGAGTACGGCGTCGAAGCCGGCAACGAGGTCGCGTCCATCGATGTCTTTTCCCACTTCGCAGGAGGTCCTGAACTCGACGCCTTCGGCCTGCATGAGTTCCACGCGGCGGAGCACGTATTTCTTGTCGAGCTTCATGTTCGGGATTCCGTACATCAAAAGGCCGCCCGGGCGATCCGCCCGTTCAAAGACGGTTACCCGGTGTCCGGCCCGGTTGAGCTGGTCGGTGGCGGCAAGACCGCTGGGTCCCGAGCCGATAACCGCGACCTTCTTTCCGGTCCGTACTTCGGGCGGCCGGGGCGTCATCCAGCCTTCTTCCCAGGCTTTGTCGATAATGCGACACTCGTTATCCTTGATGGTTACCGCGGGCTGGTTGATACCGAGCACGCAGGCACCTTCGCAGGGCGCCGGGCACACGCGGCCGGTGAACTCGGGGAAGTTGTTCGTCTTCATGAGACGGAGCCAGGCTTCACGGTCGCGCCCGCGGTACACAAGGTCGTTCCATTCCGGAATGAGGTTATATACCGGGCATCCGTAGCTGGACTGGCAGAAGGGCACGCCGCAATCCATGCAGCGGGCTCCCTGTTTGCGGCGTTCTTCGTCATCCAGTACCAGAGAAAATTCGTTAAAATCGCGGATCCGCAAAGCAGGCTCGCGCCAGGGGGTTTTCATGCGGTCGTAGTCAAGAAATCCGGTGGGCTTTCCCATTATCTGCCTCCTTGTACATTCACGCCGGCTTGCGCCAGTTCAAG
>CAZQEF010000144.1:0-4994 GCA_964592325.1 uncultured Treponema sp.
ACTGGATGACCGTTCCGGGGCTGCTGGACCGGTTTTTCCATCCGGAGGAACTTGCCGCCGCCCTGAGCCGCAAGAGTTCTTCAACACTGTCACTGGCTGCGCGCTTTGCTGCCAAGGAAGCATTCGGTAAGGCGATTGGAATCGGATTGCGGGGGATTACGCTGAAAAACATTCTTGTAGTGAATAATCATAACGGCAAGCCTTCCATGCGTCTTTTCGGCAATGCCCGAGAAGCGTTTGAACGGTCGGGAGGTGTGGATATTCATCTGAGTCTCACTCATGAACGGGATAACGCGCTTGCCATGGTGGTAATCGAAGGAGTACCAGTTGATCAGAAAGAATGACAAAAAGGCAACGATCACGTTTTATTCAAAGGAACAGATAGAGTGCCCCATATGCGGCGCGCGGTTCAAGCGTGAGGAACTCATGACAGGCGGGGGCCGCATGATCGCGGGAACGCTTACCGATGAACTTCACCGGCTGTATGAACCGTCTGCAAAGTATGGAGAGGTGTTTCCTCTGGTGTACAGCCTTACGGTTTGTCCAAAGTGTCATTATTCTGCTTTTCACCAGGATTTCAACATCCTGGACAAGGAGAGCCTCAACAATATATACGAACATATGCAGGAACGGTACGCATCGGTGAAAGAGCTTTTTTCAAAAGTCAATTTTACCCAGGCCCGCGGACTGGGCGAGGGTGCCGCTTCGTATTATCTGGCCATCCTTTGTTATGAACAGGTCAACACCAAGTATTCTCCAACAATAAAGCAGGCCATCTGTTCCCTGCGGGCCGCCTGGCTCTTTAATGAAATGGCAAAGAAGTATCCGGAAGAGAACTATGACTACATGGTAACGTTATTGTACCGCAAGGCACTGTTTTTTTACCGGAGGGCGGTAGAACTGGAAAGTACCGGAAAGGAAATGATCGCCAACATGAAATCATTCGGACCCGATGTCGACAAGAATTACGGGTATGACGGTGTTCTGTATCTGTCCGCACTGCTTGAAACCAAGTACGGCTCACGAAGTGATCCTGAGCAACGCAGGGAATTACTCTCACAGCAGCGCCGGTCTCTGGCAAAAATGTTCGGATTGGGTAAATCGTCAAAAACAAAACCAGGCCCGCTTCTGGATCATGCCCGGAATTTGTACGAAAGAATTGTAGCAGAACTGCATGCCGAGGAAGAAGATGATGATCAGGACGAAGACGAATGAGCCTGCAATACGGAATATAGTTTTACGCATATCATACGATGGAACAGGCTTTGCCGGATGGCAACGGCAAAACGGCGGTAACGCCGGGAAATACCGGACCGTCCAGGAAGAACTGGAGAAAGCCCTCGAGAAAATGCACGGCCATCCGGTTACCCTGACCGGTTCCGGCCGCACTGATTCCGGAGTTCATGCCGCAGGACAGGTTGCCAACTTTCAGACAGATATCGCCTCAATACCCGAGGAACGGTTCGTGCCCGCGCTCAATTCGCTGCTTCCCCGGGATATCCGCGTTCATGAGGCAACGGGCGCACCGTCAGAATTTCACGCGCGGTTTTCCGCACTGTCGAGAACCTACCGTTATTTCATGCATTGCGGACAGACTCCGCTTGCCCATGAACTTGCCTATGTCTGGCATATCGGACGCTGGCCGGATCTTGACCGCCTGAATGCCATGTGCATGCATTTACAGGGTGAAATTGACTGCACAACGTTTGCAGCAGCCGGGGACGCGAGTCATTCGCGGTCGAGATACCTTTACGGCGCGCATTTTTTTTTCGACGGAAACAGACTGGTCTTTGAAATTACGGCCAATGCATTTCTCTGGAAAATGGTCAGGTCTCTGACCGGAACACTTCTCGCGCTGGAAAAAAAAGGTGCCGGGGATTCTGACTTTGCAGAAGTTCTCTATGCCAAAGAACGCTCCCGGTCAGGACCGACCGCGCCTCCGACCGGGCTTTTCCTCTGGAATGTCCGGTACTGATATCACCCTCACAGCAGGTTTACCGGATCCACATCTATCTCCATGTAGAGCGCGGGAACCGGCTTGTATCCGGTCTGGAATGTTTTGACCGCATGAATGAGCGGGGCGATTTTCTCGCCGCGGAGAATTATCTGGTGACGGTAATTGCCGGAAATGAGTGATAGCGGACATTCCGCCGGACCCATGAGATCTCCTTTCCCGCGGATGAGCGGTTCGAGTATCTCTGCCGCTCCTGCGGCTCCCGTTTCCGCCGTGCCGGCACGTTTACTCCTGAATACCAGACGGATGAGCCGGGTAAAAGGCGGGAATCCCAGCATGCGCCGCTGCTCGAGTTCATGAGCGTAAAATCCGTCGACATCACCCCGGCTTGCGAACACGATGGCGGGATTCTCCGGGCTCCAGGTCTGGATAAGTACACGTCCGTCGGGAAAATACCGTCCTGCGCGGCCGGCTACCTGGACAATCAGCGAAAACGTGCGTTCCGCAGCGCGGAAATCCGGCATATGCAGTCCAGTGTCGGCAAGAGCGATGCCTACCAGCCGGAGAGAAGGAAAATTCAGTCCCTTTGCGACCATTTGCGTGCCAAGGAGAATATCAGTTTCCCCGTTTCGGAAACGGTCGAGCGCGTTTTTAAGACGGTCCTTGCCGCGGATTGTGTCGGTATCGACCCGGTCAATGGAAAAGCCGGGAAACAGGGAACGTACTTCTTCTTCGATGTATTCCGTGCCGAAGCCCGCATAGCCGATATCAAGCGAATTGCATTCCGGACATGAATCGGGCGGTCGTGTCTGCCAGCCGCAATAATGACAGGTGAGGGTACCGGTGCTCCGGTGAAGGGTCAGGGGAACCGAACAGTTGCGGCACACCATGGTGAAACCGCAGGTGTTGCACCGAAGGTAGTGGGTGAACCCTCTTCGGTTCAAAAATATGATCGTCTGCCTGCCGGCTTCTTTGGTTTTGCGGATTTCGCGGACAAGGGGATCACTCAGGGCGCCGGATGCGGCGCCGAGCGGGATAATCGACATTTCGGGGAAAGCCCCCCCTGCGATCCGGCTGGTCAGGGGATACATGCGAAGGGCCCCTGTTTGTATCTGATACCAGGCCTCAAGCGACGGGGTGGCGCTGCCCATGACAAGCGGACAGGCGGATAGCGCACAGCGATGCATTGCGACCTGGCGGGCATGATACCGCGGAGTTGTGCCGGATTTGTATGAGCCGTCATGTTCTTCATCCAGAATGACCAGACCGAGATTACCTACGGGTGCGAATATGGCGCTCCGGGCACCGACAACGATGTGCGCCTCTCCGCGACGAATGCGCTGCCACTCCGAAAGGCGTTTGCTTCCGGAAAGTCCGGAGTGCAGTACTGCAGCGGCAGAACCGAACCGTTCCTGAATGGCTTCAATGACCTGATGAGTAAGGCCAATTTCAGGCACCAGATATATAATATCCTTGCCGCGTGAAAGGATGATCTGTGCCGCCGCAAGGAAAACCTCGGTCTTGCCCGAACCGGTTACGCCGTGGATATACACCGGAGATGCGTCGTCGGCAGCAACAATCCCCTCGACTGCCGTATTTTGTTCCTCCGAAAGGGTAAACGCGCCGGAAGGAAATTCCGGATCATCGGTAAAGGCGCTTTCCGGGGAAGATTCCCGCTTGCCGGACGGCAACATGGCTGATAACGCCTCACCCAAAGAACACAGGTACATTGCCGACATCCATTTCGCGAGTTCAACCTGTACATTGGAGAATAGAGGTTCCTTATCGACAAACCGCCTGACCGGTTTGATATCCTGTTCTCCAAGCGAACAGGATTCAGGGATTGAGGGGGATGCCGCAATGACAAATCCGATCATGCGCCGTGAACCGAATTGCGCTTCAACCCGTTTCCCAAGAGCCTGATCGGGGCTTTCTGCATCGCATCGGTAGGTAAAAGCCTGAAAAACGGGTACGTTGAATACTACTTCAAGATACACCGGCATCATGTAATTCCGGACAGTTGTGTTGCGTCAGATTGTTCCGAATCAAGCCATGCCCGAAGTTTTTTAAGATCCTCCCATGCGGGCCTCTTGAGCGACTCATTTCTGAGGAGGGCGCTGGGGTGATACGTGGGCATCAGGGGAATTGACCCGTAGGAGAGAAAATTTCCGTGAAGTTTTCCAATTCCTTCTGCGGTAGCAAGGAGGTTTTGCAGTGCGACACGTCCGAGTACCAGAATTATTGCCGGCTGGAGGACCGCAATCTGGCGGTCAAGATAGGGAAGACAGCATGAAACTTCCGTATCGGCTTCCGGGTCACGGTTTCCCGGAGGGTGGCATTTGACGACATTGGCTATAAAGGTGTTTGTCTCCCGGGACAAGCCTATTGCGGCGAGCATTTTGTCGAGCAGTTTTCCGGCCCTGCCCACAAAGGGGTATCCGCTGTTGTCTTCATCGACCCCGGGGCCTTCCCCGACTACCAGTACCAGCGGATGTGCGACACCTTCGCCCGGAACGGGGCAGGTACGCGTCTCTCCGAGCGGACAAAGTCTGCAGCGGGCAATTTCGGAGGCGATGGATTCGATTGTATCGGCCTGGATTGTTTTCGGATCGGGATCATCAGTGAAGGTAACCGGTGCAGGTTCCGGCCGGCCGTATCCGTTTATCATGCATCGGGCAGTTTCGAGAAAATTATAGAGTGTTTCCTTTTCGTCCCGTTTCACGAAAGCAAGCATACCCCAAGGACTGAAAATAAGCAATCCGGAGTCACGTTACATCATGTTTCGTCGACTGACTGAACAGCTTTGAACAGAATCTGCTCATCGAGCGGGCGGGGATAGGTATCAAGGATAGCACGGTAAAATGCCAGAGTCTTTTTTGCGTGTGTTTCGATGGTAAATTTTTTGGCAATTTCCCGGCTTGCGTTGCCGAATTGAACTCGCTTGTCCTGATCCAGAATAAGTTCAGCAAGGAAACGTTCAGCCTCAAGATCGGAATCGGCAAGATAGCCGTTTGTGCCGGGTAATACCGTATCAAAGTAA
>CAZQEF010000145.1:0-4981 GCA_964592325.1 uncultured Treponema sp.
AGGAAGACCGGTCCGAAAAAAAACACCTCGCGAAACGCGAGGTGCTCTTTGCAATTAACGAACTGAGAATCAGGACCGAACTGCTGTAAGGTCCCGTTTCTGCTTATTTTGCGAGCAGCTTTGCCAAAGCTTCCGCGGTGAATCCAAGATGCTCGGCCACCTTGTTTGCGGGGCCGGACTCTCCGAAACGATTTATCGAGAAGCAGTCTTCACGGCTTGAAGTCCAGCCTTCCCATCCGGTGCTCACTCCTGCTTCACAGGTTACGATGCGTACCGAACCGTCTTTGTTTCCGGTCACTGCATTGCGGATTACCGCATCCTGCGAGGCGAAAAGCTCCCGCGAAAGAACGGATACAACCCGGACGTTCCTGCCGGATACCTTTTCCGCTGCTTCAAGGGCAATCCCCACATCGGTGCCGGTCGCGAGAACGGTAACATCGGGTTTCTCCCCGCCCTTGCGAACCACATAGGCTCCGCACTCGATGGTGTGTTTCCAGTCGGGATCATCCTTGGCAAATACTGCGGCATTCTGCCGGCTGAGCGCGAGACAAACCGGACCGTCAGTACGCTTGAGCGCCATCTTCCAGGCAAGATTTGTCTCTTCAGGATCCGCCGGGCGGAACACCTGAACATTGGGAATGAGCCGGAGCGCTTCAATAGTTTCCACCGGCTGGTGGGTCGGGCCGTCTTCTCCGAGAAAAATCGAATCATGGGTAAGTACATACACGACCGGCAGATGCATGAGCGCGGAAAGGCGCAGGGCCGGACGAAGATAATCAGAGAACACAAGGAACGTGGCGCAGAACGCGCGGAATCCGCCATGAAGCTGGATACCGTTGGTAATGGCAGCCATGCCGAATTCCCGCACACCGTAGTGGATGTAGCGGCCGGCGCGGCTTTCAGGACCATAAACGTCGGCACCCTTTATACCGACCGCGTTCGGGCCCTTGAGGTCGGCAGAACCGCCTACAAGGTTCGGGAAAACCTTTGCGAACGCATTGAGCGCTTCTCCGGAAGCGGCGCGGGTGGCTTTGGCATCACCGGTTTTGTACACGGGAAGTTCGGCCGTATCAAGGCGGGAAATATCAATACCGCCTTCAGCAAAGGCTGCGTCCCAGAGTGCGCGCTTGTCAGCATTTTTTGCCGACCAGGCGGCGAATCCATCATTCCAGGCGGCTTCGGCGGCAGCGAATTCCTTGCGACGGCCGGCAAACCAGTCCAGGGCAAGCGGGTCAACGTAGAATTTTTTGGCAGGATCAAGTCCGAGCGTCTTCTTTGCCTCGACAATGCCTTCATCGCCAATAGGCGCGCCATGAGCAGCTGCAGTCCCGGCAACGGTGGGCGCACCTTTTCCGATAACGGACTTGAGCATGATGAGCGAAGGCCGGTCGTCGTTCTTTGCTTTCGCGACGAGGGTTTCTATGCCTTCACAGTCATACATATCGCCGGAAAGAACCTGCCAGCCGTACGCCGCATAGCGGGCGGCGATATCTTCCTTCATGGTTATATCGGTAGATCCATCAATGCAGATACGGTTTTCATCATAAAACACGATGAGCTTGCCAAGTTTGAGGGTTCCCGCAAAACTGGCGGTTTCCGAAGAAACACCCTCCATGAGACAGCCTTCACCCACAAGCGCATACGTATAATGGTCAACCGGCGAAAAATCCGCGGTGTTGAACTGCGCCGCGAGCATCGATTCGGCAATAGCCATACCGACTGCCGATGATACACCCTGTCCGAGAGGACCCGAAGTCATTTCCACGCCGTCAGTGTAGCCGTATTCGGGATGTCCGGGACAAGCGGAACCGATCTGGCGGAAGTTCCTGATATCATCAAGCGATACGGAATAACCGGCGAGATGCAGAATTGAATACAGCATCATTGACCCGTGTCCGGCGGAAAGCACAAACCGGTCCCGGTCAGCCCATTTCGGATTTGACGGGTTATGCTTCATGATTTTACCGTACAGTACGGCGGCAAGCTCGGCCGTACCGAGCGGCAAACCGGGATGTCCCGAATTGGCCTGCTGAATTGCGTCCATTGACAAGCTGCGCACAGAAAGAGCTACAGCATCCAGTTCTTTACTCATTGTTTATTCTCTCCTTGGAGGTGGTTTTCCATTATGGTAATCAATTCTTCAGTATCAGGTTTCGTCCGCAGTGCATCCCGGACAACTTGCTGCTGGAGTACATAGGACAATCCCGAAAGTATGCGCAAATGGTTTTCAGAATCTGCAGAGAGTATGATGAACAGATACTGAACAGGCAAACCGTCCATGGCATCAAAATGCACACCGCGATCAAGATAGCACACATATATCCTGGTATCCCGGGAATCGGAAATCAGCGGAATACGGGGATGCGGCAGGGCAATCCCGTAGCCTATCGAGGTACTCATAAGCCGTTCCCGCTCGAGCAGACCGGTGAGCAAAGTCCCCTGGTCCATTCCCCCGGGCAGCTGGATCCGGGACACCGCATCCGTAAAGACCTCTTCCGCGGAAGTACCGGATATGTGATAGTATACCCCGCCCCGCCGTATCATCTCAAGGATCATACCGGTATCACTCATCTGGTTCCTCCCCCTCTTTTATAACGGAAAAACGGCTTTTCAGCAAAGCAGGCAGAACATCCTGTATTGCCGTTTTTGTTTCAAAAAAACTGTCTTCCATACCCTCAATACTCACCCACAACGATTCGGCTTCAGATTCATGAACCGATTCCGGGTCAGCAAGAAGTTCCAGTGCGGATATGGTATGGGCCATTATCTGACCGAGAACAACCGCTCCCTGATCAGGAATCCGGTTCGGAGCTATACCGGCATGCTGTAAATGCAATATGAACACGGTTAATGCATTATGAAGCGTAATGAACCGGTTCCGCAAGGTACCCTGTTCATGATCGGCAAACCAGTTATATCCGTCCCGTAAAGCGGCAAGACGCATCTGCACAACACGGCGTATTTCCGGTACGCAAAATGAAGGGGAATTCCCGTGAACCGGGACCAGACGTTCAAGCAGCGCGTCCTCTGAAGATTCCCTCAAGAAAAGGGAGTCAAGAATATACGCCTGCATGATCCGGTCGGAAACGGGTAACCCCAGCTGCATGAATGCCTCTTCGGCGGGATTTTCGGGAGCCGACACAATGGCCATATTCCAGGTTCCCTGGGCGGGAATTTCGGTGTTCCGGTACCAGATCCGGGATTCAACCCCATACGGCTCTATGCTTATTTTCTCGCTGTTCCCGATAAAATCATGCAGACAGACGCTGTTGTCTGACGTCAACAACGACTGATTCAGATAAAACGCAAAGGAAAGCTGTTCATCCATACTTGCCCCGGGACCAACAAGCTCGAAGACATTGCCAAGACTCTCTTCCAGGAGCTGTATCCATGCCTGTTCCTTTTCCCGGTCACACTTCGCGGAGGGGAGGACGGAAAGCTCAACAATGCCTTCCCGCCAATTGACAACCCGTGCACATATCAGATCGCCCGGAGTAAAACTTTCCTTCCAGTACAGGTTTTTCATGTCCACTGCCTGGATAATGCACTCTTCGGGATCAATAAAGTCATTACCGGCAAAAAGCTCGGCATTCTGTTCGTTGTCAAGGGAAAGAAACTGGGGTGTATACTCTTCGCCAAAGAAGCGGTAAAAGGGATACAGACTGGCGGTATTCATGGATACCGGATTCCTCGCAAGCGTACGGGAATCATACAAAAAAGTAAGCTCGTGCGGTAACAGCGCGGGATTCACGAACGGAACCAGGCGTGATCCGGGAATCAGTATTCCCGAGGCTATTTCGTGTGCAGACGGGCGGATTCGCGCAGTGGTACCGGTAAATAATCCTGCACGGGTAATCCAGTACTCCGAGTATCCGTCGGCAGACAAATTGACATAGGCAAACTGATTGTACAGAAGATATCCGGAAAGACTCTCCCTGCTTTGCCGGGTACCGGAGCTGCCCAGAAATGCAAGCAATTCATCTATGGTAAACGGCTCGATGCGTTGATATAAAAAATCCATGAGCCGCTGGTCAAATTGTTCCTTCATCTTCCTTCACTATAGCATGTTTTGGAAAAAGAAAGCACCCACCAGGGCAGTATGATACGCTGAACATCAGCCCTTTCCGGCACATATGTGTCAATTTAACACAAATAGAAAGTATTTTTTGACACATACTGGCATTTTTCTACAGTCACCATCCGGTTACGCTGTATTGGATATTAAATCCTTATAATACAATGATTTACTGATTGAACAATCAGTAAAAAAGTTGGCACATATCTTGCAACATCATTAATGAACCGGCAAAAGAGCCGGAGACCCCTCGTTTGGGGACAAAACAACAATCAAACCTGTGGAGGTATAGTATGAACGCATTACGTCTTTTCAATCCGTCTTTCGCCAATGACCTTTTTGATGTCCTTGACCGTGACCTGGGAATCAGCCCTGCCGGATATGCAGCACCCAAGGTCGATGTACGCGAAACAGACAAGGCCTATGTAATGGACATGGATCTTCCCGGTATCACCGAGAAAGATGTGGAAATCAATCTCAAGGATCGTGTGCTTACCATTGCTTCGGTACAGGAAGCAGAACGTGAAGACAAGAAAAATGAAGGCAAGGAAGAGTACATCATCCGTGAACGCCGTACCGCATGCTTCTCCCGGAAGTTCACGTTGCCCGAGGACATTGAAACTGAAAAGGTTTCCGCGGAATTCCGCAACGGAGTCCTCACAATAACCATTCCGAGACGTCCGGAAGTGCAACCGCGGCAAATAGCAATCAAGTCCGCATAATTGCAGGACAATGCCCCGGCTTACAGCGCCTGGTAATTGAATACACCATTCAATTACCAGGCGCCTTTTTCTTGTATGTTTTGTCCCTTTCGGCTAGAATCCGCCGCATGAAAACACATACCACATACCATGAGGGAACACCCTCGGGGCGGAATCAAGAAACCGCCCGAACCGGATTCCGTTT
>CAZQEF010000146.1:0-4962 GCA_964592325.1 uncultured Treponema sp.
AGCGGTGGCTCATTTCCATGACCGACTGTCCGGTTCCGTTGTAATCAAGCATTTCCGATGCCGCTTTTTCAAGAACGGCCTGGGGGAGCATGGAAGGTCCCGCAGAAAAATTGAATACTCTTTTCATATCATCACTCCTTCGTGGTTGTTGCGAGCCGGGCGGCAACCGCACCGAGCGCGTCCAATATTGACACCTGTTCAATCTCCACGCCTGGGGGGGCGGGAAGAATGACCGGGGTAAAATTGACAATTCCCCTGATTCCGCAGGAAACAAGCTTTTCTGCCGCCGGTGCTGCCTGATCCGGCGGAACGGTCAGGATGGCGTACCGGATATCCAGCCGGGGGATTACGTCCTTCATCTTGAAGGTCGGATAGAGCGGGAAGTCTGCCTTCAATATCTCTATCCGGTTTACGTTTGAATCGAATCCGGCACGGATGGTAAACGGACTTTCATTGAAAGCCGCATAATCCAGAAAAGCAGAACCGATCCGTCCGAGTCCCACGATGCAGCAGTTGTGCCCTGCATCGGTAAATCCGAGCGTTTCCCGGATTACCGCAGCAAGTTCCCGGGGCGGGTATCCGTTCTTGGTCGCTATCCCCGAAGCCCGGCCCAGTACCGAAATATCCTTGCGGATTGTATGGCTCGGCCATCCGGTCAGCTGCTCCATCTCCGCCGAAGTGAGCGGATTATTGTCCCCGCCCTGTTGTTCAAGCAGATAGGCGAGTCGCGATAATCGTTCAGCAGTCGGACGCGGAATTCCCAAAACAATCTCCTGTGAAATAAATCACAGGTAGTGTACCAAATTGGTAATCCGGTGTCAAGCAATTATGTGATTTATCTGGGAAATATTTCACAGTCTGGTATTTATTGACAGCCGTTCTTTTTTGTCACATAGTAGAACTATGGCCGAACAAACAGGTTCCATATTTTCACGCCTATTTGGGCTGTTTTTTTCATCAAATGATCCCGAAGCGGAGAAGAGACGTCAGCTTAAGGTTCTTGCGAAAGCGTTGTCAAAAAATCGCTATAAATGGTATCGCCCCCATTCAGAAGAAGCATTGCCTGCAATGGGCAAGTTTTTTTATGAAGTCTACAAAGTTATTGGTGCGGCACAGGTCATCCTTGCGAATGCAAACACCTCCATGGTTCTGAAGAATGTCCTGGTGGAGATGTCGTTGTCGGAACAGCAGGCGGAACTCAAGAACCGGCTTTCGGAAGAGTCCATCAAGGAACGTGCCCGAACGACCAATATCCGGGAACTTTCCGATCAGGTCCGCAACGAAGTATCTGCCTTTATGTCCGAGTTTGATTCCGAAAAAATCCATAAAATCGATACGCTCTATTCCCAGCTGGAGCTGATGGTCAATTTTGTTTCCTTTGATTATTTCTTTTTGCTCAAGAAATTTGATTCGGGAATACCGGAGCGGACATTCAGTTACACTCCCAAATTTGAAACCATCCGCGGGGAGTACGTTCTTGACGACCTCAAGGATTTTGCGGCGGTCATGTATTCGCTTCCTGCCGAAGCTGATTGGGCAAAGATCTTTTCGGTGGTCAAGGCGTATCGCGAGGTTGAAGCGGTCTCCATGGGCCACTGGAACAAACTCATATCCATTCTCGGGGAGGTGCGCCGGTCCGAGATAATAGAGCAGATTATATGCCATCTCGACAAGAATCCCGATTATGTTGTTCAGGTGGAAACCGTCAATACCCGTATCGTGGATAATTATCTGCAGAAAATGAAAACTCAGACTGAAATGATTGTGCGACAGATTCAGCAGGAAAAGAAAACATCCAGGGCTTCTGAGCTTTTGAAGGGTATTTTCGGAACGGAAGCAATCGTCCGGTTGAAGAATTATGCGGAACGGAATAACGCTGCATTCGAAAAGAAGATGCTCGGCGGCTATCTCTATGTAGAAGAACTCAATTACCTTAAAGCCTTTCTTATTGACTACTTCAAGCGTGATATACGTTCCCTGACCGATCTGTTTCTGGTACGTGGCAAGTGGTCTGCCGCAAGCCTTTCGGTCGCTTATTCACAGAGCTTTCATGAACTTCTGGATATTTCTGACCGCATTACCGCCTTTGACGAATCTCTCGCGGAAGATGATGAAATCGGTTCAAAACTGCGGGTCATGCTTACCCGTGCCGAACGTGACAAGGAAGTCATCAAACAGCTGAGGACCAACCTCAAGGATATCAACGAGAAAGCCCTCAAATTTCTCACCGACGGCACACAGCATTTCATTATCATTGCCCGGAACCTCAAGGGTATTCTGGAAGACTATGAAAAAACACCGCATGCCCTCATTACAAACTGGAAAGAGATTGATATGAATGCCGAGAAACCCATCAAGGAATGGATTGTCGAGGTCTACAAGAAGATTTACGCTTTTGTCATGCTCATGCAGTTGTATCTCAAGGGTGAGTAGGCACGTAGCCGTTCCGACTTCTTTTCAGTATACTTCCCCTACAATGAATATCAGCAGTTTTCACACCCATACCCGTTTATGCAAACATGCCGCGGGCGATCCGGCAGATTATGTCCGGCAGGCAATTGCGGACGGCTGCAGCGCCCTCGGTTTTTCAGATCATTGTCCGTATCCGGATTCAACCTGGGCAGGAAGCAGAATGACCGTTGCCCAGCTCCCCGAATACCACGAACTTGTTCTTCAGGCCCGCGAATCCGCGCCGTTTCCGGTCTTCCGGGGTTTTGAATGTGAATGGCATCCGGCCTATGAATCCTGGTACCGTGACTATCTCCGCCAGGAGATTGGGGCCGAGTATCTGGTATACGGTTCACATTGGGTCGAAGAGGGAGGAGAGTTCTGGTACATTCCGGAATATCCCGGAAGGGAACGGCTGATACGGTATACCAACATGACCATTCAGGGCATTCAAAGCGGTTTATATGATTTTATGGCGCATCCGGATCTTTTTCTCGCCGGATACCCGCACCTTGATGATACCGTTATTTCCGCCTGCCGGGATATAATCCGTGCGGCGGTAGATACCGGACTCCCGATGGAAATAAACGGGCTCGGGCTGAGCCGTGCCCCCATTGCCGGGGATAACGGTCTCCGTGCTCCCTATCCCGTACGCGAGTTCTGGGAGATGGCTGCCGAAGAAGGCGCTGTCATACTGTGCAATTCAGACGCTCATCAGGTCAGGGATGTGATTACGCCGGCAAGAAATGCGCGCACCTTTGCAGAAGACGCGGGTATTCCCGTCCATGATCCGGCAGATGTTCTTCCATTTGTTTTGCAAAGAACCGGCAGCAGTTAACACTTTGTTCCGTCAGACTGTTTCCTGCTTTGTATCCGGGGCGAGATCAGGTACGTAAAATTTATCCGGAATCCTCGCCGGTTTCCCGGAGGTGTCGGTACAGCACCAGGTTACATCGGCTTCCGCGCATATCTCGTTGTGTTGATTCATGATCCTCTGGTGGAATGTACCGGAAAAGCCGCCGAGTTTAACGGGGACCACTTCAATGCTCAGATCATCAAACAGTTTTGCCGGCAGCCGATACCGGATATCGACACGGGTAATAAAGAGCGAGAACCCCGCTTCTGTAAGACCGATGTAATCGAATTTGATGGCTTTGAGAAACTCCATTCGCCCATGTTCCAGGTATTGGAGATAGACCGCGTTGTTTACATGATTATATGCATCAAGCTCATAACTTCGAACCGTATGCTTTGCCGCAAATTTCATGGATACAGAATATACCTTCAAAGTAATTTTGACAATGAACGAACTTCATGCCTATACTGATACCATGATTGAAGTAGCTGCTGCGGTATTGGAAAACCGTGAAGGGAGGATTCTCATTGCGCGAAGAAAGGCAGAGACCTTTCTTGGCGGCTATTGGGAATTCCCCGGCGGCAAGATCGAACCGGGTGAATCTCCTGCGGAATGCGCCGCCCGGGAACTGCATGAGGAGATGCAGGTGCGTATTGAGGCCGGAGATGTAATAGCAGAAACCGTATATGATTATGGCAGCAAGGTAGTCCATCTGATTGCCGTGCGCGCAATACTGCTGGATGGTCATTTCAAATTGCATGACCATGATGAAATACGATGGGTCACATTTTACGAAATGGACGATTACCTGTTTGCTCCAGCCGATGAAGAGATACTTAACAAGATACGGGAATCCTATTTGAGCACGGAGTCTACAAGATCCTGAAAATCGCTGTTGCGTTCCCGGTTGTCTTTCTCTCGTATCCGTTCTGCAATAACGAAAATTCCGTCGCGATTGATGATATGGTCCGTTTCCTCGGGTAATTCATCAGCATCAAGAAGTTCTGCGGGTTCTTCATCTCCAATCACTTCCAGGAATTCATAGACCGGTTGTTCCGACGCAGTCGTGTTGATACGATGCAGGGTTCCGGAAGGATACGGATCCGTATACTCAACTTCTTCGGCATCCTCATCGTCGAGCGTGGAAAAATCAAGCCCGCCGAGATTCAGAGAGACATCCAGAACTTCCTGCTCGTCAATCTTCGGGTGCTCAAAACTGTCAAGGCCCGGAGTTTCTTCAAAGTTATATACCAGTACGGTGTCCGGATATGATTCCTGGACAAATTTATTAAGTTCTTCTTCGCTTGCAGCGTCAAGAAATTCGGGCTCGGCCTCATCGTCAAGGTATTCCACCTCGCTTGCATCGAGCACGTCGACCTCTTCAAGGTCGTCGACATCGCCAAACTCTTCAACCTCGTCGAGCACGTCGACCTCTTCAAGGTCGTCGACTTCGCCCAGTTCTTCGACTTCGTCGAGCACGTCGACCTCTTCAAGGTCGTCGACATCGCCCAGTTCTTCAACCTCGTCGAGCACGTCGACCTCTTCAAGGTCGTCGACTTCGTCAAGCTCTTCAACCTCGTCGAGTTCTTCGACTTCACCCAGTTCTTCAACCTCGTCGAGCACGTCGACCTCTTCAAGGTCGTCGACTTCGCCCAGTT
>CAZQEF010000147.1:0-1206 GCA_964592325.1 uncultured Treponema sp.
TCCCGCGCGATCCACAATTGTCTTTACCGATCCGATAAGCATGAAGTCCGCACCGGTCTCGTTCGCAAGCGCCTTGGCGGTTTCTTCGCTTGACCAGGACTGCTGTTCGGTGCGTTCATCGCGAAGCTCAACGCGTTCACTGCTGCTCGCAACAAACTCTGCCTTGCCGCTGTTCAAAATGGCCGTTTCCATACGCTTTTGCAGGATTGATGTGTCAATGTGCTCATCGCTCTGATTACGGAAGGATCCGACAATGACTACCGGCAGGCGTCCGCTGTTGCGCTCAAAACGGGCGACACGCGCGGAGGAAAGCGCCTCTCCGATAAGGCTTTCACAGACAATGCGTACATCAGTATCATTCCAGTATCCACTCAGGTCTATCTGGGTATCAGAATCGACGCGGGTAACTTCCGGGGTTGATGAGCACGCGGCAAGAAATACGGCAGCAGCAATACCCGTCAAAATAAAAACCAGATTCTTTTTCATATACAATCCTCCATACTCTTTTCAGTATATCCCGGCATTTTTCCGGAAACAAGTGCGCCGTAACATCCGGTCGCATGTTTCTATTCTTCGATAAAGTCCAGCTCGACTCCGTTGGGATCCACGGCAGTCATTATCTTCTTTCCATCTTTAATGGTTTTTGGAGAGGAAAGGATACGCACTTTATTCGATACAAGATGCTTTTCCGCCCCGGATATCTGGTCCACGACAAAGGTAAGGGAGACACTTCCCGAAGACCGTACCTCTCCACGCTCGTTATACATGAGTTCCACTTTAGCGCCGCTTTCCGGATCAGAAAGAAATGCAATCTGTTTGCCGGGAGCGGCAGATATCATCCCGTCAAAAGAAAACCCCATGATTTTTTCATAAAAGGCAATCGACTTCTGGATATCAGTTGTCCTGATAACCACACTCTTCATTTTCAAAATGAAACTCCTTGCAGTATAGGTATACTAAGAATACAGCAGTTTTACCCGTTCGTGCAAACAAAACCTGCGTGTATCGTATTCATAATCTCGTAGAATTTGGGGACTGATACCGCGCAGCACTCCGCGTCTTTGACGGTAACTCCCTCGCCGGGAATGGCGAGCCCGGCAACAGCGAGCGCCATGGCAATCCGGTGGTCGTCATGGCTGTCGACGGTTCCACCATGCAGGGAGGCTCCGCCATCGCCATGCACTTCGAGCCAGTCCGGTCCTTCGA
>CAZQEF010000147.1:1216-4918 GCA_964592325.1 uncultured Treponema sp.
CTCCAAGCTTTTCCAGCTCCTTCTTCATGAGGGTTATCCGGTCCGTTTCCTTGAGCCGGCATACTCCAATATCTTCCAGACGGGTAACCCCGCGGGCAAAACATCCGGCAACCGCCAACGAGGGCACGGCATCCGGATATCCGGCACAGTTGAACGTTCCGCCGGATAGCGGTCCGGCTCCGCGGCTGTTGACATGAAGCTCCTGTGTTTTCTCATCAAGGATGATATCGGCCCCCATGGCCAGAAGATCATCAACGATAGCCGAATCCCCCTGGGAGCCGGAACAGTCTATTCCGGTAATGGTAATACGTGATCCGGTAATGATGGCGGCAACAAGCGGAAAGGCGACTCCTTCCCAGTCGGAGGGAATATGGCGTTCGAAAGAAGGTATATCCGCAGGACCATCAATTTCAAACCGGTTCATTGCACCCCGATCATAACGGACGGGAACTCCGAGCGATTCAAGCCAGCCGCAGGTCATCTGAAGGAACGGAACTTCTTTGGGATTCCGGAGGTTTATCACCGTTGTTCCTTTGATTCGTGAGGCGGCCATCATGATTCCGCTTGCGTATTGGGAGAGATTTCCTTCAAGTTTAACCGTTCCTGCGGCAACCGGACCGCGGATTACTGCAGGGGGCGCGTCGACTCCTGAACGCGTGGTAAACGCTTCGGCGCCAAGGGAGCGCAAGCCCTCAAGAAGCGGCCGTATCGGACGGGTGCAAATCGATGCGTCACCGGTCAGGACCGTCCACTCCGGAAGTGTCGCGGCTACCGGCGCAATGAAATAGAGCACGGAGCCCGAATTGCCCACATCAACCACACGGGAAGGCACCTGCGGACCACCGGCAGGTGCGGTGACCGTCCAGCGCCCCGGTTCAATCCGGACTTCAGCCCCAAAGGCAGTAATGGTTTCCATACAGGACAGACAATCCGCGCTTTCAAGGGGATTGTGAATTACCGAAGTACCCGACGCAAGAAGGGAAAAAACCCCGGCCCGAATGGTATGACTCTTCGATCCGGGAACCGTTACCGAACCGGAAAGCATGTTCTTTTTTGACAGAACTTTCATGATGCTCACGTTCTCCTGCAGTTGCTGCTTTTTACAAGCGGTGTTTTTTTGCCCTGCGCATCGACCGACACAAAGGTAACCGTGTTCGAGAATATCAGGATTTCCTCGTCCTGTCCCGGCATATCGGCAAAAACATCCACCGAATACCGCACAGACGTTTTGCCTTCATACACGCGTTCCATATGAAACCTGAGAATGGAGCCGTTTGCAACCGCGTTCGCAAATTCACTGTTATCCATGGCCCGGGTAACAAGAACTGAAGCGCAGTAGTCGCGCGCGGCAGCCAGCCATGCAAATTCGTCAACCCATTTGAGGAGCTGTCCGCCAAACAGATTCCCCTGGTGATTCAAATGTCCGGTTCTTACAAGTGTGTAGGTGTCCATATCAGCTCCTTGTGTTTACAGTGTACATTCCGGGAAGAGCGCGCTGAAATCTTCCGGTTTGAACGGCTTGCGGATATGGCCGTCATATCCGGCTTTTCTGATATCACTCTCATCCTGGCCTTCTGGAAGTATACAGAGGACAGGACTTTCAGTGCCAGTGGCTTCCCGGAGGGCAGTAACCGCCCCGTCGCCATACTGACCGGCAAGAAAGGAGTCCAGCAATACCGCATCAAAATATCCTGTTTCAGTATTGCGGCACATTGCGAGCGCCTCTTCTACTGATTTCGCCTGAACACCGATATATCCAAGTGAATTGAGCAATGTAGCCGCAATTTCGCCGTTTATGCCTCCGGCTTCAATTACAAGCACCTGACCATGCCGGTTTCTGATCCGGGGTAATACCATCTGATGCTCGGCACGTTGTTTTTCGGGATCCTTGAGAAGGACGACAAAAAAGAATGACGACCCTTTCCCCGGAGTGCTGTCCACCCAGATTACCCCGCCCATGAGCTCAACAAGACGCTTGCAGATGGCGAGGCCAAGACCGGTGCCTTCATGGCTCTTGACCAGGACTTGTCCGAACTGCTCAAAATCCGTGAATATTTTCCCGATTTCTTCTTCGGAAATACCGCATCCGGTATCACGTACGGAACAGCGAAGAATGATGTCCTCACCCACTTTCTCGTAATTCAGCGCCACGGCGACAACACCGCGCTCGGTAAATTTGATGGCATTGGCCGCGAGATTCATAAAAATCTGGGTAAGACGGAACTGGTCGCCGTACACAGGCAGGGGATCGGGACAATTGAATTCAACCAGGAAATCAATTCCTTTTTGCTGCGCCTTCAGCGCAAACAGATCAGTAAGAATTTTGCGTAAATCATAAAGATTGAAGGTTTCGGAATTCAGGGTAAACTTGCTTTCCTGCATCCGGGAAAAATCGAGAATGTCATTTACTACACCGAGAAGCAATTCTGACGCATTCTCGATTTTCTGTATGTATCCCCTGCATTTTTCGTTGTCACTGATTTTCTTGGCGAAATACGCCATGCCAAGCACGGCGTTGATCGGCGTACGTATCTCATGACTCATGTTCGCGAAAAAATTGTCCCGTGCCACGGCATGCCGGTGAGTTTCCTCAAGCTGCCGGGACAATTTCTGTTTGATGGCGTCTTCCCGTGTGCGATCCTCAAGGGTTATGATCCTGATTGTACCCAGCTGCTCATCGTTAACCCCGTAGAAAGAACACTTGAAACACCGTATTCCGTCCGGAAGGAAAACCCGGTATTCACGGGTAAATTCCTCACCCGAATCTACAGCCTGGGCCAGTTTTTCCGATACCGGCTGCAGCATGGGATCAACAATGCGGGAATAATGAACAAGATGAGGCATCTCCTGTTCGTCACAGCCGATAAAACGGCAAAATACCGGATTTATGTACCGGATCTTTGCGTATCGGTCAAGAACGATAATTCCGGTAGACAGCCCGTCGAACACCAGTTTGTAGAGGCGGACAATACTGCGAATAATCCCGTTGTGATATTCAATGCGCTTGCGCACCACAATAAGACTGACTACAAGGACAAAACTGACGACAAGCATTATAAGTACACCAAAAAGACGCCCGGACCGGGTTACCGGAACAAACGGAAGCGGAGAAGCCTGATTGAACACGAGCACGTAGTACACGTCGAGTGCAATCAAAAAAAGAAGAATTATGGCCAGAACAAGCAGCAGCGTTCTATACAGCTTTTCCACTGTTCCATTCCGTCAATTCATTCATGGCAGCCATTACCATGAAGTATAATGATTTTTCGTCCCGTTATGCAAATCACTTTTTACCGCCGGTTAATTCCACGGCTTTTTCCTTTACTGCCTGCCGCACCGCGTCAGCTCCCTTCGATTCGTTTTCGCGAATAATGTTGACAAAAACCGATCCGGCAACGACCGCATGGACATGAGGGGCAAGAAGCGCAACCTGTTCGCCGTTTCGTATGCCGAATCCCCCAAGGAGCGAAGAACCGGAAGCGCCGGCCGCCGCTATGAATGAGAGAGTATGTTCATCTATCGTTGTTTCCTGACCGGTAATGCCCGCGCGAAGCGCGGCATACACGAAGGGGTATTTCCCCGAAACAAGGAGCCGGAGACGTTCCGCGCTCATCGAGGGAGCCGCAACCGGAACACAATACATTCCCGCTCCGGCACATAGTCTGGACAACCCTTCATCTTCGTCAAAAGGAAGATCGGGAA
>CAZQEF010000148.1:0-4899 GCA_964592325.1 uncultured Treponema sp.
AACCTTGGAGGGGTCTTTGCCGGAAAACGCGCCGCCTCCGTGACGACCCATACCGCCATAGGTATCAACGATTATTTTGCGCCCGGTAAGACCGGTGTCGCCGAAAGGACCGCCGACCACGAATCGTCCGGTGGGGTTGATGTAGTATTTTGTTTCTTTGTCGATGAGTCCGGTTTTTTCGAGTTCCGGCTTGATTACTTCGGCAATGATGCTTTCCTTGATGGTGCCATGGGAAACATCAGGGTCATGCTGATGGGAAATGACTACGGTATCGATACGGACCGGTTTGTGGCCGTCATATTCCACGGTAACCTGACTCTTCGCGTCGGGGCGCAGCCAGGGGAGTGTTTTCGATTTGCGCAGGCTGGTCGCGCGGTGGAGGAGCGCATGGGCATACATGATGGGCGCGGGCATGAGTTCGGGGGTTTCTGTACAGGCAAAACCAAACATCATTCCTTGGTCTCCGGCCCCCTGCTTTCCCTTGAATTCATCGAGTCCGGTTCCGGCCACCCCCTGATTGATATCAGGTGACTGGTTATGGATCATGTCGAGAACGGCCATGGAGTCGCAGTCGAGTCCATAGTCCGCGTCGGTATAACCGATATCGCGGGCAATGGTACGCGCGACATTCTGTACATCGACATAGGTATTTGTTGTTATTTCTCCACCGACAAGAACAAGTGCTGTTGAAGCAAATGTTTCACAGGCGACATGGCTCGCCGGATCTTCACGAAGACATGCGTCGAGTATCGCGTCGGATATTTGGTCACAGAGTTTGTCGGGGTGTCCTTCCCCGACAGATTCTGAAGTAAAAAGATGGCGTTGAGTATTCATGGGTCGCTCCCTTGCAATGTTACAAGTATGGTATTAATCTTAAATATACAAGAAAAGGACAAGAATGGCCAGAAGGAGACGAGAGAATGGCGCTGTATAAATCGTATCCAAAGAATGGGAAAACGTGCAAAGTGACATTCGAATTGCCGGCGGAAGCCTCCTGCGGAGTGAAGAAAGTATCTCTGGTAGGGGATTTTAACGACTGGGATACCACCTCTCATGAGCTGAAACGCAACAAGGAAGGTCTTTTTTCCATTACAGTTACTTTGGAACAGGGTCATGAATATGAATTCCGGTATCTCATGGATGATGAACGCTGGGAAAATGACTGGGCTGCCGACCGGTATACCCAGTCGACTTATGGAAATTGTGATAACTCAGTTGTGATTGTTTGATTATTTGCCAGTGTGTAATCGGGATCGATAATCCGTATTTCACCTGCTACACCGGAAGAGCCGTAGACTTTCCGGGAGGTGTCGATGAATACGGCTTCGGTATCCGGAATGCTTTCAATGTATTTTAGTCCTTTTTGTATTCCCAGCAAAAAAAGTGTTGTTGAGAGGGCATCTGCCTCTATTGACCGGGGAGAAATGATACTGACGGAGAATATGTCAGAATTCGCCGGACTCCCGGTTTCGGGGTCGAGAATATGATGGTAATGCGTTCCATTTTCAATAAAAAAACGTTCATATATTCCCGAGGTGACCATTGATTTGTCGGACACATAAAGACTGAGAACCGGAGCGCCGCCAGTTTGCTCGGGATTTCGTATTCCTATATGCCAGGGGGTTCCTTCGGTTTTGCTCCCCAGGGCAAAGATATTTCCTCCGAGATCAATCATTGCCCGTTTAATACCCCAGCGGCGTATCATTGTGGCCAGTTCATCCGCTGCGTATCCTTTTGCAATGGCGCCAAGATCGATACGCATGCCTTCTGCCGGTAAAAATATGGTGCTCTCTTCTGTGTTGATAACTATACGGCGCCAGTCTATGAGTGAACGGGCTTTGTTGATTTCCTCCGGTTCTGGGACTGTCGGCTTGGGCCCACCAATATCCCAGAGCTTGACCAGTGGCCCGATTGTTGGATCGAAACGGCCGCCGCTGTCACTGGCAAAATGGAGCGCGGTCTGTAGAACCTGCATGGTTTCCCTGTCGGATTTGACCGGACGGATTCCTGCTGCCGCATTGATTTTTCCTATGGTACTGTCTTTCAGGTTGGCGCTCATGAGGGCCTCAATATCGTCAAGGCGGTTAAAAAGGGCGTCGTAACGTTCTTCTGTCCCTTTTTCAAAGAGGTTTATGCTGCAAACGGTTCCCAGCGCCATATCGGTACGTGGAGGAGCTGGTTGTGCGCAGCAAGCCAATGCAAATACAAGAAACGCCGCGAAAAAAAATTTCCCAAAAACAGCCATTTTATACCTCATCTGAGCCCCGCTTCCCGCCGTCGTACTTTGTCTTCATACAAACGGCCGTCTGTTTCTTCAATCAGATCTTCAAAGGAGAGGTCGGAGCGATCTTGTGATACAACGGTTACTCCCCAGCTCGACTGAAGCTGCCAGGGCTTTCCGCTTGATGTATTATATTGCTCAAGGTGTCGGGCGACCCGTTCAAGTGCGGCTTTCACCGTTGTTTCCCGTATGTCGAACATCAACACAATGAATTCATCTCCCCCATAGCGAACGAGCAAGTCCCTCTTGCGGAAGCTTTTTCTGAGAATGGCCGCCAGTGCTTTTATGGCAGTATCGCCTTCAGGATGTCCCCACCCATCGTTGATCTTTTTTAATCCGTCCATGTCGAAGAATATACAGCAGCAGCTATTGCCTTCCCTGAGTGTTCTTGTATACAGATCTTTCCCCGCTTCATGGAGAATCCGGCGGTTATGCAGACCGGTAAATTCGTCAATGGTGGAAAGCCGGGACAGGACGGTGTTTTTTTGCTCAAGGTAGCTGATTTGTGAAGAAAGCGATTCGTTTGCCGCTGCTCCGGCAACAAGGCGGGATACCAGTTCCTTGATAAGGGACATTTCTTCAAAGCTGTTTTCAGTGATTGATAAGACAAGATACCCGAAGACATCGGTATTGATTGCAACAGGAAGAATTGCCAGCGGCGCGGTAACCGATTCGAGTCCGGCGTTTATGATGCGGGAAATGGGGAATCGCGTGTAATCTTCGGTCGGGATTTCCTTGAAGTACCGTTTCTTGTACGAGAGGCGGATTATGCCGGTTTCGGGATGTTCCGGATCGGTAAAAACGAGGACACATCGTTCAATGCCCAGCGCCGAGAGATTCTTCCCGATTTCGCTTAATGCTTCCTGCATGGTCGGTTTCCGGGAAAGAATGTTCGTTGAATTCCGGGAAAAATTCAGGGCCCCCTTGTCATTGGCATGAATTCGGGCGCAGGTCTGCATCTTTCCCCGGACCAATAACCGGATTGCATCAACAAACAATGTATTGATAAGAATTTGCGTTTCCCGGTCGGAATGTTTGAGGAGGGAAAGTGTCCATTGCGCGGTAAATATATCAATAAAACCGGAGGATACGTCCTCGGTACGAATTATTCGTTTAACGGTGTTCTGTAAAAATGCACTGAAAGTTTCTGTTTCCCCCGTTTCCAGAGTTTCATCCAGTATTGTCTCAAGATCATGCCTGAATAGTGTGTCCCGGTCCTGTTGGAATGTATTGGAGGATTCATTATGAGAATCGGTATCAGCGCGTTTTTCCGGATATTCCTGGGCGGCTGAGGATAATCCACAGGACTTTCTGCGGACAAATACAGCGGGCAGCGCGATATGATCCGTCTTTCGTTTACTCTTTGTCTGGGTGTCTTTGAGGATTTCCCTCATGACAGCGGCAAGCATTTCCTGTATCGGAACCCGTACGGTTGTAAGGCTGCAGGGCAGCAGGTTGTTTTCTCCAACATCATCAAAACCGGTCACCGCAATATCAGCCGGCACGGCGATTCCGCGGTTCAGGAGCTCTTCTATCGCGCCGGTTGCCATTTGGTCATTAAGCGCGATGATTGCTTCCGGTATAGTATCGTTTTCCAGAAAAATCAGGTCTATCGCGTGTTTCCCGTCGTCATTTGTGAATCCGCCAAAAAATACTTTTTCCGGTGGAATCTGTATTCCGTGATGTGAAAGGCGTTCTTCGAAATGGCGGCGGCGGCTCCGGGAGATGCTGTTTGGCGAATCCGGGCCGGTAATCATGGCAAAATTGGTATATCCGTGATCAATTACCAGGTGGTCAACAAGTTGTGTAATTGCCGGTTTTTCGTCGACGGTCACAGAAAAACAGCCCGGGATTACACCGTTTGCCGAATACACCGGAATGCCGGGAAGTTTTTTAAGAATCGAGAGCGTTTCTTCTTTCGGATTCCAGGGAGCAATGGCGTTCGGAAAAGCAATCAGGGCATCCAGACTGTCCCGATGAGGAATGCTGTACAGGAAATCTGCCCCTGCGGGTTCCCGGGCCGGTTCAAGACTGCCTCCCAGAAAGAAGACGGGGTGAATTCCGTATTCTTCTGAAAGATCAATGCAGTCATTGAGAACCCTCTTGTTCATATACCCGTCGGCCGAATCGATGAGAACACCGACGGTTATATGTTTTGCCGGAGTGCTTTCCATACGTATAGTATCAGAAATTTCCGGTTATTTTACAAACTTGATGTGCAATTCTTCGAGTTGAACCGGATCTACTGCCGACGGACAATCGTCCATCAGACTCTGCGCAAAACTGTTCTTGGGGAAGGCGATAACTTCCTTTATGGACGTTTCACCCGCCATGAGCATGACCAGGCGATCCAGACCGGGCGCGATTCCTCCATGGGGAGGGGCGCCGTATTTGAATGCTTCGGTAAGGAACCCGAATTTTTCTGCCGCTTCTTCTTCACTGAAACCAACGATACGGAAGATGCGCTTCTGCAGCTCCGGGTCATGAATACGGATTGATCCGGAGGCCAGTTCGTATCCGTTGAGAACCAGGTCGTAAAGATCGCCCTTTACGCTGCCCGGATCCGATTCAAGCGTCGCATGGTATTTTTCCTGGGGCCAGGAGAACATGTGATGCGC
>CAZQEF010000149.1:0-4382 GCA_964592325.1 uncultured Treponema sp.
GCGGCACGGTCCCGTCGATGAGTATACTCATATCGCGCTTGAGATGCCAGCAGGGAGTCCGCTTGAGCGGCGAAAGATCGGCAACGCGGCGGTCGCTCATGAGACCGCAAAATGAGTCATGCTTCTGCACGATAACCCGGGACAGTTTTTCCTTCCAGGTTCGATAAAACGGTTCCAGCTCTTCCTCGTTTTCATTCATTCTGATGAACTGCGGCCAGACATCGTCCGGAAACCGGGTTGCCAGATTCACGGTAAAAGACTGAGCTTCTGCAAAAAGAGCGCCCGCGATATTCTCGTCCCGTATCCCGCGGAGTGATCCGTATAATCCCGCTTCGACCGCGTCCAGCGAAACAATCCAGATTACCTTGGGAAACGGGGAATTACGTCCGGTCGCTTCAGACACTGTTTTTTCGATACGATCCAGGGTCTCTGCGGTCCATCCTGTGCCGGTTGTTTCAATGAGAACGGAAAGGCCGGGATGCTTCAATACATCGGCTACCAGTCCGTCAATTTCCGGATGTCTTGACGGTTCTCCCCAGAGCGAGAGGGAGACGACCGCTGTTTTTGAGTATTCAGCTATTTTGTCGGTCAGTGCAGAGAACCGTTCACGGCTCATGATATCATTCCGCTCCGTGACCTCTTTCCCGAATACGGTCCGGGACTGTTCCGGATACGGACAAAAAGTACAGGCAAAGGGACATCCGCCGGCGATCTGGATACCGTAAAAGGCAGGAACTGTCCGGAGCTTTCCGGCGCGTTCAGCAACCAGAGTGGCATAGTTTTCCCCAGTAATATCCGGAAAGGACCGGCACAGCAGGGTGTTTTGCCAGGTATCGCAGAACAGCGCCATCCTGAGTTGCCGGACATCGGTGGGAGCGATATCTGTTTCCATGTCAAAGGAGTTAATATCTTTTTTGATGGTATCAAACACTACGGTATGCGTCACCGCGCAGGATTCTCCTGCCGCAAGACGCGCCAGAGGAGGAAGAATGCCACGGGCGAGAATGTCCGGAGAAAGGCCGGCCGGGTATCCGTCGGCAAAGGTATACTCGGCGGCGTGCCTGCAGTGCCGGTCCATGAGTTTCTTTGAAAACGGGACGTCCACCAGAGGACTGTCACCGAACAGAAGGACAACCTGTTCAGCGTCTCCGGCTTCACGGTCTGCAACGGTAAAAAGAAGTTCCGCGTTCCAGCGGTCTTCCACGTGCACGGAGACTGAGATTCCGGTCTCTCTGCATGCCGATTCAAGCACCGCCGGATCAATTGCCGCGGATCCGTTATGGCGGTAGCGTGCCGCGCAAATCAGTATCCGGGAGGCTTCGGCAATTCCGGAAGCGGCGCGGAGGCTTTTGACAAATGCCGAATCACCCCCCTCGAGGGATTCGAGCGCGAAACCGGTCATTTCACCGGCAAACAGGATAACCATAGTATTCATACTTTGAATATCGGCACCTGTACGGTCAGCTTGAGAAAACTTCCCTGTCGTGGTAGTCTCATTTTCATGGAACGGCCGCTGAAAATTTCGGAAATCACAAACCTGGTAAAGGAACTGCTCGAACAGGCGTTTGGCCGGGTTACCCTCGAGGGAGAGATTTCTAATTTTCGTCCCTCGGGCGCCGGGCATTGCTATTTCACCCTGAAAGACGAAACGAGCGCCATTTCCGCCGTCATGTTCCGGGGAAAAGCCGGCGGACTCTCATTCGAACCCAAAGACGGGCAGCTGGTCCACGCTACCGGATCCCTTTCGGTATATGCGGCACGCGGAACATACCAGATCATTGTCGATTCCATGGAACCGGCCGGATCCGGCGACATATTGCGCCTTCTTGAGGAACGCCGCCAGAAGCTTGCGGCTGAAGGCCTTTTTGATCAGGACCGCAAACGCCCGCTTCCCCCCTTTCCCTCGCGTGTTGCAGTCATAACCAGCGCAACCGGCGCGGCAGTGCGGGACATCCTGCACGTGATGAACCGCAGAAACCCGCTCATCAACATTGTCATTCTCCCCTCCCCGGTACAGGGTGCAGAAGCGCCGCCCGTTCTTGTCCGGCAGCTTGAAACCGCAAACCGCTTCGATATGGCGGATATCATCATCATAGGCCGGGGAGGAGGATCCCTCGAAGACCTGCTGCCCTTTTCCGACGAGTCGGTGGTGCGCGCTGTTGCAGCGTCCGCCATTCCGGTCATCAGCGCGGTCGGTCATGAGACGGACTGGTCTCTGTGCGACTTTGCTTCCGACGTTCGCGCCCCCACCCCGTCTGCCGCGGCTGAACTCGCCTCCCCACTCCTCGATGAATGGACATACCGGATCACCTCGGCGCGCGAAACGCTCGAACAGACCATTTCTTCCCGTATCGAACGGATACGGCTCATGATGTCCCGATTCGATCCGGAATCTCTTGAAATGCGAATCCGCAAGATCGAACAGCCGCTCCTCCTGCGTCTTGACGATGCAAAGGAGGGTATGCTTGCCTCCCTGAGGGACCGCACCCGCGAGATTCGCCATCATATCCTTGTCTGTACCGAACAGCTCCGGGGAGCGAATCCCGCAGAGATACTCAAACGCGGCTATTCCGTTGTACGCGACGGTGAAACCGGAGCAGTACTGAGAAACGCTGCTGATACCCGACCCGGCAGACGCCTGGTCATACAACCGCAAGAGGGCACCGTGTGTGCCCGGGTGGAGGAATGCACTGATGAAAAAATTTGAGGAACGGCTTGAACATCTTGAAGAGCTCAGCGAGAAGATACGTGACCCGTCTTTGCCGCTCGAATCGGCGCTGTCCTGTTTTGAAGAGGGAATACAGCTTGCGCGCTCCCTCGAGAAGGACATTGACCGGATAGAAGGCAAGATTCAGGTTCTCATGAATGAGCCTCTGAAAACGGACGAAAAGCCTGAACTCGGCCTTTTCGACGATACCGACGATGATGCCAACTGATGGCGGATCCGGTCGGGTTGCTCCGACTTTCAGATTAAATCCGGTTCGGGAGCTTTCCGGAGCGGTAGCGCGAAAAATAGCGGCCGGAGAGGTGATTGACCGTCCGGCGGCTGTTATCCGTGAACTTCTTGACAATGCCATAGACGCCGGCGCTTCACGCATCGAAGTTGAAATTGATTCCGGCGGCATCGAACGAATCCGCGTTCGTGACAACGGATGCGGCATGACAAAAGATGATCTCGAACTGTGCACCAGGACCCATACCACCAGCAAGATATCGAGCGAAAACGACCTGCTTACCCTTTCAACCCTCGGTTTTCGCGGTGAAGCCCTTTCATCCATCAGGGCAGTGAGCTCCCTTGAAATCATGACCGCACGCGACGGCATCTCATGGAAACTTGATGACCACGGCATCACTCCGGACCGTCTGCCGGAAGGAACGGTTCTGGAACTCCGGGGACTCTTTGCCAATTTTCCGGCACGGCGCCAGTTTCTCAGGAGACCCGCATCCGAAGCCGCCCTTTGCCGTCAAACTTTCATTGAAAAGGCCCTGCCGTGGCCGGAGATCACCTTCCGGTACACGAGCGGAACATCGCAACCGCTTATACTGCCCGCGGTCGAATCACTCCGTGAACGGGTTCTGTCTGCTCTTGATCCGCCGGAAGATGAATCTTTTTTTCACGCACTTGAAACGACGGGAGAAGGTTTTACCGCGACAGTTGTTGCCGGAACCACAGCCGTTACCCGTGCAAACCGCAAGAACATCATGGTTTTTGTAAACGGCCGGCGCATCCAGGAATATGGCCTTGTACAGGCCCTGGAATATGGCGCCGAAGGTTATTTCCCCAATGGTACACATCCCTTTGCCATTCTTTTTGTTACGATGGATTCCTCGCTTGTCGATTTCAATATCCATCCGGCAAAACGTGAAGCGCGATTCCGCGATTTGCCGGCCCTGCATCATGCAACGAGCTCACTCATGAGGAATTTTTTCCGCAGTAACGCCATTGCCAGAAGCGTCCAGGGCGCACCTGAAAAACATCAGGAGCTTTTTCCCTCCGGAATTCACAGCGGCAATCCGCCGCGGAACGCCCCGCAGCAGCGCTTCAGCCGTGATTCCTTTGCCTGTTATGATGAAATTTCGGAGAGGATGGGCACTGCCGCAACCCTTGCAGGAGAAGCGTTATCCGGAATGGACCGGGACTATGGCACGAAAAAGGAACCGTTCTCCGGTGCTTTCCGGTATCTCGGACAGGTTCTGGGAACATTCCTGGTTGTGGAAACTGATTCGTCACTCATGCTCATTGACCAGCATGCGGCGCATGAACGCATTCTTTTCAACACGATGAAAGACAGTCGAGATCCAGTACAGGAACTGCTTGTTCCCTATCAGATTGAAACCCGCAGCAACGGGGAAGACCGTTTTCTTGAGCAACATCTGCCGGC
>CAZQEF010000149.1:4392-4897 GCA_964592325.1 uncultured Treponema sp.
AACAGGACGGGAACCGGAGGATCTCATCACGCATCTTCTTGCGCGGGCTGCATGCCGCGCGGCATGCAAGGACGGAGACCTGCTGGACCCTGCTGCCGCCCGGGAACTGGTAGAACAGACATTTGCCCTTGAAGAGCCGGTCTGCCCGCACGGACGGCCGGTTTGGACCGTACTTTCACGACAAGAGCTGTTCGAGCGGGTTCGTCGCACGTGACACCCTGTTTTTACAGTGTATTTATCAGCCGTTTGACTTCAGCTGCCTTTTCGTAATCGCTCTTCATCCTGATCAGATCCTCAAGCACTTTTTTGGCTTCGGCTTTCCTCTCCAGCTGGATATAGAGTTTTCCGAGCTCATAGCGGGCATCCCAGTGGGATGGCGAAATTTTTACCAGTTCGGTATAGGTCTCTGCCGCTTTTTCAAGAAGTCCGGCGCTTGTATAGGCTGTGGCCAGGTTTTCCACAATGGTGGGATCCCGGGGATTTTTTGATACGGCCCGGGCGACCG
>CAZQEF010000150.1:0-4878 GCA_964592325.1 uncultured Treponema sp.
GCAGGATTCGATCCGGAGCCGGTGTTCCCGAAGGAATGTAATCATTGTAAGTCACCGGATTTGCAAGTCGACATGTTCATCAAGAAGCTTCTGTTCATCATAGTTTCCCGTTCCGATCAGGGTGTTGTATTTTTCAATCAGTATGGCACCTTTTGGAGATTTCTTTGAGAACACAACATAGGCACCAACCCCCTCACCGGGAAGCGGGATCGTTTTTACAAGATTTGAGATCCCCTGCTCTTTTGCCTCGGCAAGATATGAGTATGAATTCTGATCCAAGGCAGCATCAATCCGTCCCAGGATCAATTTTGCAAGGTTTTGCTTGATCCATGTTTCCCCGCTGACATTATCAAAAGTTGTATTTGCAGACGTTTCGAAAAAAGGACCGGGATCAGCACCACTAAGATAACCAATAGTAAGATCATTTATATCATCAATTGATGTGATTGACTGCAGGCCATTTGAGACGAGAACCGTTAGTGACGGAACCATGGTATAGGTTGGTTCTGTCGGGTAATACAAAAAGACTTCGCGATCCGGCGTCCGTGCAATCTCAAGAGTGCACTCAATTTCGCCTGATTCCAGATACACCATAATTCTTTGAAATGGTAAAAGAAGAATGGTTGGAGTGTACCCCATGTCAGTAACCACGGATTTTATATATTCTATTGCCGGACCATAGGCCTCTCTCGTAATTGCATCTTGATAGACATGGGGAGGATGCACAAATACACCGATTTTAACATCTTCTGCTATAACAAGACTTGATGTAAAAAGAAATAAAACTGCAATATGCGTCTTTCTCATAACAGGTTCCCAAAGAAGAAATATCAGAGCGGATTCAATAGAATGAACACACAACAAAAGAAAAAAAACAGCAAAGATGGTGAAATAACCTATACGACATGCTCCTGCACAAAATCCGCTTTGTCAAGCATGTTTCTTTTATTTAAAATGGTGAACAACACCGTACACAATCAATTCCTCCCCCTTCACTTGTATTTCAGTATATGACACATAATACTTAAGTGGCGGGAAATAAACATTTCCCGACATTAACAGGGTAAGGTGGATAAAATGGGGACCAGAAGTATTTCACTGACCGTCAGAATTGCCGGTATTGTGAGCGTGCTCATGATTGCGTTACTCGGTTTGAACATACTCATTATTGCCGACCGCGTTGACCGGAATGTTACCAAATCAAATCTCGAACAGGGCAGTCAGCTGGTGCAAGCCCGTGCTGCAGAAATCGGGCAACTCCTTGATACATACTACTGGCAGCTCCATGTACTCTCCGTCCAGGATCAGATAGTCCGGGGAGATCCGGAGCTGGTTGATACATTTCTCGTCGACTTCATGTCAAAACAGGTCTCTGAAGGGGTAAACACTGTCGTGTTCGTCTGGCCTGACGGGCGCGCACGAACCGCTGCGGGGACCTATGTCAATGTGTCAAAACGGGCATATTACCGGGATATCATCATAAATAATAAAAACTACACGATTGGCGATGTCGTTATATCGATGGTTAGCAAAGAACCTTCGGTAATGCTGGGCAAACGCGTGGTTTCCGATGATGGAACAACACGGGGCATGGTCGGATTTGAAGTCTCCATGCGTCTGTTTACCGGAATTGTCGAGTCTCTGAAAATGGGAGAAACCGGATATGGCTGGATGTCTGATCAGAACAATATAGTAATAGCACACCCGGTCAAGGAATACATCCTGAAACTCAATACACTGGATTCGGCTAAAGATGGGTTCACGGGGCTTGATATCATGGGCAGGGATATGGCAGAACAAGACATCGGCCATTCGGTGTATACAACACCCGACGGAGTTTCCATGCTCACCTACTACGCGGGGATACCCTCAAGCCCCGGTTGGAAACTGTCCCTGTCTCTTGAAGAAGCCGAAGCAGGAAAAACGGTTTCCGAGATTATCGCCACCATGCTTGTTGCCCTGCTTGCAGGTATCATTATTGCGATCCTGGTAAGTTATATCTTCGCACGAACCATCGCAGATCCGGTCAAACATGTATCTCAAGCCATGACAGCAATGTCGAAAGGTAATTTTCGCCGTGAAAGCATCATGACCGGCAAAGTCGTCAACAGTCTCAAGAGGCAGGACGAAATTGGAGCCCTCGGGCAGGCCATGGAAACCATGCGCAACTCTCTTGAAGATGTCATAAACAGCATACGAAATACGGCGACGCAGGTTTCTTCCGGCGCGAGCCAATTGAGTTCAACGTCCCAGGAACTATCGCAGGGAGCCAGCGAACAGGCCTCGAGTATCGAGGAGTTGTCATCCTCCATTGAGGAGCTTGCATCAACCGTTCACCAGAATGCAGATAATACAAAAGAAGCCAATCTTCTGGCAGGAAAGGTCAACACCAGTGCGGTGCGTTCGGGCGAAGCTGTTTCCGAAACGGTGCAGAGCATGAACGAAATTGCTTCAAGAATATCGATAATTGAGGAGATTGCACGACAGACAAATCTCCTTGCGCTCAATGCAGCCATTGAAGCAGCTCGTGCCGGCGATGTGGGCAAGGGCTTTGCTGTTGTAGCCAGTGAGGTGCGTAAACTCGCAGAGCGATCGGCACAGGCAGCGGGTGAGATCAACGAACTGTCCGCAAACAGTGTCAAGGTTGCCAGTGAAGCGGGCACGCTCCTTTCCGAACTTGTTCCTGATATCGAGAAAACAGCGAATCTGATCAAGGAAATTTCCACGGCTTCATCAGAGCAATCTTCGGGAACTGAACAAATAAGCAGCGGCACCGTCCAGATGGACTCGGTTGTACAGCACAATGCCTCAAGTGCCGAAGAAGTCGCGGCAACAGCCGAGGAACTCAATACACAGGCTTCGCAACTTATCGACGCTATCGGCTATTTCACGATAGGGGATGGCGAATCAGTCAGGTAAGCACCAGGATACCGGGTATCCGGACACGTTCAAGTCAACGGTATTTGATAAAGGGACTCTCGCCCGTCCTCTTTTTTATTTCTTCCGCCAGGAGGTTTACCGTACGTTTGCCGTCTTCCTTTTCCCGCCCCGGATAGTGATTGCTGTGAATGAGGTACTGCTGTTTCGGACTGATGTATATGACGGTCATATAGTTCCGCATTTCTTCGAGAATCCCGATAGTATCATACGGTACATCAACACGGACGGTTCCCCGGACAAGAGTCAGATGTTCGCGATAAAGCTCGATACAAGGGAAGGCTTTACGGTATTTGACCGCATACGATACCCCCAGTGTAAAGGCAACTGCCTCAAGCGCAAAGAACATATATTGCCCGTTGTGTAACTCAAATATCCCAAGCGGAAGCAGGAACGCAAGAAAGGTTAAAAGGGCAAAATATATCCTCCGCGGTTTTTTTTCCAATGTTTGAATACTGACCATAATCCACTCCGTAGCTGTTACTCTATCATGTATACGCCGATTCATACAAGAAACCATGAAACCACGGAATACTGCCGGTAATTATTCCTCTTTGATATAGTTTCACCTTTTTTATACCTGAAAGTTGGTTGTCAAGTACTTCAAGATGCTATTCTATTAGTGTATAAAAGCAGCTTGTAATAACGAGGCTTTCAGCACAGTCCGGAGGGATACATGACAAATATCCAGTGGTATCTTGCGCATAATATCCGTGAGACGCGTCTGCAGAAAAGTTATACACAGGAAAAACTGGCAGAAGTAGCGGGTACTTCGGGAAATTACATTGCCCAGATTGAGCGGGGAGAAAAATATCCTTCCGCGAAAATGGTTGAACGTATTGCAGAATCGCTCGGAGTAGATCCGTCCTGTCTCTTTTGCAAACCCCCGGAAGAATTTACCAATCCCTGGAATTAACCGGCACGTTCAAGAAGCGCCTGCAAACACAAAATTACCAGATCAAGATATCCCTTTGTAGTGTGGCCAAAGAAAGCGTTTTCATGGGCACAGGCAAAACAGACAAGCCCCACGTTCGGAGATACCCCTGCAGTAAGTCCGGAAAAGAACAGATAACGAACATTGAGCCGGTCCAGAATCGCCAAATCCCGCCATCGTGACTCATTAATCATCTCCCGTGAAACAAAGAAGCTTTGCTCCCCACTTTTGATTTTTTCGACTGCAGAGGGGAAAATCCGGGGGTAACAATGCAGTTCATCCGGATTCACTTCACCGTCCTGCAGAAAATGTTCCAGCAGACGCGGCTCACCATCCCGGTTCGAAAGCCACACTCCCCCGAAATCAATATCCAGACTCCTGCATACCCGTTCCAGAAATATGCCGATTTCGATATCCGTGCGCACTGATGGTTCCCTGAGTATGCGCAAATACAGGTCATTGAGAACCGAGTAGGAATCACGCATAACAGTCATTACGCGTGACTCATCGCGAAAACCTTCCGAAAGCGAAAAAAAGATCAAAAACAGATCCTGTGCGGGACTTGTCGCAAAAGCGTTGTACCTCCGGCCCTTCTTGTCGTACAGGTTGAAATGAATATCAGCTTTCTGCTGTACTACCGGGGTAAACAAATCCATCCAGTGCTTCAGCTCACCGGGGGCCATTCGACTGGATGCCGGACGGTCAATAACCTGCTTTTTCCGGATCATCATCTTCTGTTCAAAGGCAGTATTCACATCCAGGGTCATATAATCAACTGCATGTCCTTTTTCGTCAAACAACAGTCGGTGGATGGCCGCCCCGCAAGGCAGACTCTGGAAAAAGGAGGAGAAGTCGTGGCCGAAATATTCATGATAACGGCCAGTGGTAACACCTGCTGCGTTCTTCATTACTTTAACTATAGTACTTTTTGGAGAAAATAACATTTTTTTAACAGTTTTTCCGGTAGATCATTACATTGACATTTTTTGGAAATTTGTCTTATGCTT
>CAZQEF010000151.1:0-1568 GCA_964592325.1 uncultured Treponema sp.
TCATCAAATTCTTCACGGTTTACGGCAAGATCATGTTCCCGTGCAAGTTCTTCGGTCAATTCAATGGGAAAACCGTACGTATCATACAGTTTGAACGCAAGACGACCAGACATGATCTTCCGGGGATTTTTTACAATATTGGGGAGCATCTTCTCGAATTCAAGTTCACCTTTTTTTAACGTATCAAGGAACTTCTTCTCTTCTGCAACAAGCTCTGCCAGAACAAAATCCCTGTTCTGCGACAATTCCTGATATGCTCCGGAGAACTGATCTATAACAATACCGGCCGGCTCAGAAAGGAAAAGCCCTTCAATACCAAGCTTTCTGCCATGACGCACGGCTCGACGGATCAAACGCCGCAATACATAGCCGGCTCCGACATTGGACGGAGATACAGAGCGCTCATCTCCAAGAATGAATGTAGCCGCACGTACATGATCACAGATAATCCGGATAGAAACATCAGCTTCTTCATTTTCACCGAATTTCCTGCCGGAAAGACGTTCCATACATGAAATGAGCGGAGAAAAAACTTCCGTATCATATACGGATTTTTTTCCCTGAAGCATCGCAATGGTTCGTTCAAGACCCATCCCGGTATCAACACAGGTCCGGTCAAGCTTTTTGAATGTACCATCCTTCTGCTTGTTGTATTGCATGAATACATCATTCCATATTTCAATATATTTTCCGCAATGGCATCCCGGCCTGCACTCAGATGAACACGCATCTTTGCCGGTATCAATGAACATTTCTGTATCAGGGCCGCATGGACCGGTTTCTCCAGCCGGACCCCACCAGTTATCCGAACGTGGCAAAAAATGAATCCGTTCCTGCGGAATACCCAAACTCTCCCAGATGGAAGCAGATTCTGTATCTCTCGGAATACCTTCTTCTCCAGCAAAAACCGTTACGGACAGTTTATCCGGTGATATTCCCAGATAATCCTTGCCGGTAAGGAACTCATAGCTGAAGCGGATGGCATCTTCTTTGAAGTAATCTCCCAGAGACCAGTTCCCCAGCATCTCAAAACAGGTCAAATGACTCGGATCACCTACTGCATCAATATCCCCGGTGCGGATGCATTTCTGATAATTTGTCAGTCTTGTGCCCGCAGGATGTGTTTCACCAATCAAATATGGTACCAACGGGTGCATACCGGCAGTCGTAAACAAAACAGTAGGATCATTTTCCGGAAGCAAGGATTTTCCCGATATCCTTGCATGTCCTTTGCTTTCAAAAAATGAGATATATTTTTGCCGTAGTTCTTCTGCTGTCATGGTAGGAGTATAGTAGAGAATGATGGAGTGTTTGTCAACGCAGGATTTTGCTGCCGGAATTGTTGATTCATACGCGCATACACCCCGGCAGCATGTATCCGGTCAGACACGCTTCCCCTGAAAAGACGGCCGGGCAACGGCAGGCTGCCCGGCATCTTGTGGCATGCGTGTCTATACTGCTTACTTTTTCCCGACTTTTTTGGCGGCAGTGGTAACGGCGCTCACTTTTGCGGCAGGTTTCTTCTTCGGGGCAGTCTTCTTCCCTGCAGCAGGCTTCTTCTTCGGGGC
>CAZQEF010000151.1:1668-4832 GCA_964592325.1 uncultured Treponema sp.
TTCTTCCCTGCGGCAGGCTTCTTCCCCGCAGGAGCCTTCTTCTTTGGGGCGGACTTGGAAACAACTCCCGGGATGATCTTCTGTTGCAGGACCCTTCCCTCTTTGGCTGCCTTTTCCAGTTCCAGCTGGGCAATGGAGAGAAGTGCTATGGGAACCGAATACGATGAGCAGGACACGTAATCAAGACCGACATCCATACAGAACCGTATATTCTCAGGGCGCGCGCCATGTTCGCCGCACAGTCCTTTCGAAATACCGGGACGGGCAGTCACACCGCGCTCAACAGCAATTTCAATGAGCTCACGTACTCTCGGGTCAAGTACTGCGAACGGATTACCATCGACCAGATCATACATGGTATAATCCGGCATAAACGAATTGAAGTCGTCACGGGACAAGCCCAATGTAGTCTGGGTAAGATCATTTGTTCCAAACGAGAAAAACTGTGCATACCGTGCAATTTCACCGGCACTGAGTGCAGCTGCAGGAAGCTCTATCATGGTTCCAATACGGAAGTCCACTTTATTTGCGCCGAAGGCTTTTCGCACTTCCTCTTCTATAGTAATAATGCCCTGATATGCATGACCTTCAATTTTCTTGCCATATACGATCTGCTTGAGTTCACGGAAGTTCATCACAATTGGAATCATGATCTCGGGTAATACTGAAACCTTCTCTTGTTGAAGTTTATAGGCTGCTTCAAAAATTGCACGTACCTGCATTTCATATATTTCAGGAAATGATATGGCAATACGGCAGCCCCTGTGGCCAAGCATGGGGTTTATCTCTGCAAGTGCGCTGATTTTCTCCTGAACAACTGCCTTTGTCGGTTTCTTTGTTCCCCTGTATGCGAGATATTTCATGAATCCGTCCAACTCTGATGAGTTGTGAGGCAGGAATTCATGAAGCGGCGCATCAAGCAGACGAATGGTTACTTCACGACCGGCCATGGCTTTGAATATTCCATAAAAATCATCGCACTGCATTTTCTGCAGCTTCTTGAGTACCTTGCGTCGGTCTGCCTCTTCATCAGAGAGTATGAGATCCCGGAAAACATTAATCCGGTTCTCATTAAAGAACATATGCTCTGTTCGGCACAATCCTATTCCTTCTGCCCCGAAATCAAGAGCAAGGGCCGCATCACGGGGACTGTCAGCATTGGCTCTGACATGGAAGTCCTGAATAAAGGATCTTGTCAGCCGGATAAATTCAAGCAGGCCCGAGCTCTCCGGATCGGGCTCAATTAACCTCGCTTCCCCGAAATACACGACTGATTCACCATAATAGGGAACATTAAGGGTCAGATAATCACCTTCGTTGATGGTCTTCCCGTCGAGTACTGCTTTATTGCCGTGAATTTTCATATCGGGTCGTACCAGGGAAATCTTTCCGTACTGACGCGCAACAACGGAAGCATGCGCCGAATATCCGCCCTCATTGGACAGTACACCGGTTGCAACTTCAATTGCTTTTACATCTCCCGCATAGGTTGCAGGCATGCACAGAATACAACGAGTATCTTCTCCGTTCTGTCGGGCTACACGTTGGGCATCAATAAGAGAATCCGCGGTAAAGTATACACGGCCAACAGCCGCGCCGGGGGCACCTGCAATACCGCCTATGGATTTGCGCATATCCTTTACGCTTGCAGTATCAATAACCGGGTGCAGTATTTCATTGAGTATTCCCGGTTTGACGGTATTTACAACATATGCATCATCCACAATCTTGCGTTTATTCAGATCAAGCAGGAACTGAATCAGGGAAATGGTGCTCTTTGACTGAACTGACTTTTGTTCAATAATCCACAGCTTACCATTCTCAATTGTGAAGCGGATTTGACGAATATCTTTGCTTTCATCCTCAAGCATCCATGCTATTTGCTGAAGCTTCTTGAGGGATGTCGCATCAATTCTGTTTATATCCTTTCCGGTAGCATTAATATCATCAAATTTTTCTTCGTAATATTTTCCTTGCAGTTTCTTTTCACCTGTTACGATATTACGGCTAAAGAAAGATCCGGAACAGGATCCCTTGCCATAATTACCGTACACCATTGGCTGAATCATGATGGCGGTATCTTCATCGTTCTGTTCATCAAGTGCCAGAACCCTGCTGACCAGCTTCAATGATATTTCAAGTTGTTTTTCTGATGTTTCAAAAAATCCTGCCGGCAGCAGATGCTCATACTTCTTCATGATTGCACTTCCGGAAGAAGATACCTTGTCCAGTATCAATTCTTTCCCTATTTCATCAAGTGCCTTTGCAAGAATCTTGCTTTCTGCATTCCGTTCTTCGAGATCGGAACACTGCATCTGTATTTGCAGAATTCCCCGTAACAGAAAGAGAACTTCGTGAGATGCAAAATTGCTTCCTACCCATTTTTCAAATCCGGCCAGTGTTTCCCGCGTCAAACCGAAATTATGGAGCGTCGGATAATTTGTTATGGCAAGGTTTGGAGAAATAACAATCTTCATGAGCAGGGGGTTATCCTTGTTTCCGTATACCTTCCCTACAATCCCGCTGCATTTTTTCAGATATGGTGCCAATGTCTTGTACACCGGTTCTTTGTCAAGTGCAGAAGCGGCTTTGGAGTCAATAATGAAACCGGGAAGAATGGGCAATCCGAGTTCAGCAAATTCATTTGCCTGTCTGCCCCGAATTCCGAGCGTATTCTTGTCGGTTTTTGCAGTTACTGTTTCTTTCTGGCTAAAATAATGAATTGATGACGTTATGCTCATATGTATCTCCTAGAATAAATTCATGACTGCGTCCGGGGAACCGTGAAGGAACGCTTCGAACTGAGGGCTTGCGCCCTGTCGGAAATAGCGTGAAAGTTTTGCAAGATCCTGTATATTGTCTCCGGCAACACTGAACTGAATGCAGCTTCCATGTTTGACTTTGCCCCATTTGAACAGTGTGTTGATGTCAACAATTCGCTCGCCATCGTAGTATATGTGTACTTTGAGATTGGGATATTTCGCATTGTAGCTTCGAATAATACGCTTCCATGCTTCAACATTTCCATTATGGAAAAGCTCGTTGCTGACGACAACGGAAACAAGGGCGGACATTTTTGATGCGCTGGGAACAGTGGAAGCTGCCGGGGCTGATGCTATCAGTATCTCTTCGGATATTTAATAATAAATATATATGGATTATTA
>CAZQEF010000152.1:0-4828 GCA_964592325.1 uncultured Treponema sp.
AAGTAGACCATTTTGGTTTTAGCCATAGATGTTTTCTTTTCCTCCTGGATTATTTACGTCCATATGTGTATCTCCAAATTGTAACTTGTGTACCTTCGGGTGTCAATGTATACTGGCCGTTGTGAGACCGCGCAAACGAACATACCGTTGCATCTGTACTCTTTTCCCGGTTATGTGGCTGCTTCTTTGGTCATGTGCCTCTTCTCCGTCCCCCGATGACGATTCTGTGATCAGCCCGGCTCCGCTTGTTCTCACTTTTGCCGGAGATATCATGGCGCATGATGTCAATTTCAATATGCGTGATTATGACATGATCTACCGGGATCTGCGGGACATACTTCACAACGACGACCTCTCGTTCGCCAATTTTGAAACACCGGTTGCTGATACTCTGCCCATGAGTACCTATCCGCGTTTTAATGTTCACCATGCGTATCTTGACGCTGCAGTATCGGGCGGTTTCGATGTGTTCTGCCTTGCAAACAACCATGCCAATGACCAGGGGATCCGCGGAATTGCGGGAACAATGACGGCTGTACGGAAACTACCGGATGGTATAACAGCAAACGGCATACGCGCATCGGCCGGCGATCCACTCATGCCGGTTATCATTGAGAGAAAAGGCTGGAAGATCATCTTTCTTGCGGTAACGGAAATACTCAATTCCCATGATGAGTCATTGTCACGGGTACAGTATTCCCCGCCGACATCTGCAGGGAGGAAGGCGTTGAGAGCACGAATAGAACAGCTCTCTGCGTCCAGTCCGGATGCCCTTTTCATCCTGTCTCTTCATACCAACGAGCCTGAATATGTCCGTACGGTAAGCGGGGCCAAAAAACGGTGGTTCACCGAACTTGCCGAAAGCGGTGCCGATATTGTGTGGGCGCATCATCCCCACGTTATGCAAACCTGGGAACTGGTACGCGTTCAGGACCGTACCTGTTTATTTATGTATTCAATGGGCAATTTCATATCGGGACAGCGCTGGCGGATCAACCGGGAGAATCCCGGGGCCGACCGGGAATATACCGGTGATGCAGTGCTTTTACAAGTTACGCTGCAGACGGATCCCAATTCGGGGCAGCTTGTCTCCCCGGAAGTTGCAGCCCTTCCGGTAACCAATTATCTGGATCCGCACGAAGGCCTGGTGGTCAAGCGTTATTCGAAAGTATTTCTTGATTCCCTGCCGGCTTCTCTCGCCGGTTATTACCGTGCACGTTTTAATCATGTTACCGCGTACCTCCCCTTGTTGCCCACAATGATGCAACCGTCTATACTTGAATGATGAAACCGCATGAATTACCCGTGTATCAGCAAAAGGGCCGGATCCTGGACATGCTGTCCAGAAATCAGGTTCTTGTGGTGGAAAGCCCCACCGGTTCCGGAAAGACAACCCAATTGCCGATCATTCTCCATGAGGCCGGCTATACTTCGAGCGGCATTATCGGCGTTACCCAGCCGCGGAGAATCGCGGCTCTTTCTGTAAGCGAATTCATTTCGCGTCAGCTCGGTACTCCCCTTCCCGGTCTTGTGGGCTACAAGATGCGTTTTGAGGATCAGACCGACCAGTCCACACGTATCAAGGTCATGACTGACGGTATCCTGCTTCAGGAAATGAAACTTGACCCCTGGCTCAGCAAGTATTCCATGATAATGGTCGATGAAGCCCATGAGCGGAGCCTCAACATTGATTTCATTCTCGGTCTTTTAAAACGCGTTCTTGTACAACGGCATGATTTCAAGGTTATCGTATCGTCCGCGACTATTAATACCGACATGTTTTCAACCTATTTCGACGATTGTCCGGTCGTAAAGATTGATGCCATCACCTATCCCGTTACCGTGGTGTACGATCCCCCGGTCATACCGGCACGCTCGGGATTCCTTGAAGCGGAAGAAGCGCTTTTCGAAAAGATAACCTCCATAACCGGACGGATACTCGATGAACAGCGCGAAGGTGACATTCTGGTTTTTTTACCCGGAGAACGTTCGATAAAGAATTGTATCGGCCGTCTTTCCCGTGAACGCTGGTTCAGTCAGCTCCATGTGCTTCCCCTGTACGGGCGACTGGCGAAAGAGGAACAGGAACGGGTATTTGATCCGGCTCCCGGCGGAAAAACAAAGATAGTCATTTCGACCAATATTGCAGAAACATCTGTTACCATAGACGGCATTACGTCGGTCATTGATTCCGGACAGGCAAAACTCAATTTTTATAATCCGCATACCTATACATCGAGCCTGGTTGAGGTGCCGGTTTCCCGTGCGTCGTGCAATCAGCGCCGCGGCCGTGCCGGACGCACCCGGGAAGGATCCTGCTACCGCCTCTTTGAGCGCAAGGATTTCGAAGCGAGACCGATGTACACAACGGAAGAAATCTATCGAACCGATCTTTCCGAAGTTGTTCTGCGGATGAGCGAACTGGGCATAACGGATTTTGATACGTTCGATTTCATATCACCGCCTTCACGGGAAGGCATGCTTGGTGCGAAGGAAACGCTCGTTCTTCTTGACGCCCTGGAATCGGACAACACGCTCTCGAATATCGGCCGGATGATGTGCCAGTTTCCCCTCCCTCCCCGGCAATCACGAATCATTGTGGAGGCGATATTACGCTATCCCGATGTGGTGGAGGAAGTGCTTATCGCTTCTGCATTCCTTTCGGCGAAGAGTCCTTTCGTACTGCCGCCCGGTGAAGAGATGGATGCACGAAAGGCTCACCACGGATTCCGTGAAGACATGGGAGACTACGTATCGTTCCTCCGTATATTCCGCATGTATCACCGGGCGAAAAGCCGTTCACGTTTTTGCGAGATCAGTTACCTTGATGAACGGGTTATGGCCGAGATCGCCAATATCAAGGAACAGCTTGAACTCATCGTATCGGACATGGGTGTGCCGATTGCGTCCGGCGGACGCAATGAGGATTACCTGGCCTGTATAGCGACCGGCATGATCCAGTTTGTCTGTGTGCGTGACGGACGGGATTCCTACCGGAGTCTGACGGCCGAACGGATACAGATTCATCCCGGATCATGCATGTATCGGGAGAGTCCGCAATTCATCGTCGCCGGTGAAATTGTCCGCACAAGCCGCATGTACGCCATGTCTGTCTCCCCGCTTACACGGGAACTCCTGCAGAAAATCAGTCCCGGTCTTTCCGAGCGTCTGCTTCCACACGGAAAATACAAACGGGAAGTTCCCGTGCGGGAAAAGGAGAAATTCGCGGCAATTTCGGAAAAGAAGAAGGATGGATCGGGTGTCATTATCGGCGGACGTTCGTTCCCGGTCGTAAAGATAAAGGGCAAAAAAGAGGCTGTACTGCCGCTTGACGAGTTTTCATCGGCACTGTCCTCCATGGAGTGGACGGAATCCCATATGCGCCAGTTGGCGGGCCTGCGCGGAAAGATAACCACGGGCAAGTATCAGCTTTTGGCGGGAGAAAAGCTGGATCTCATTGTCAAAATTGCATCTGCCTTCAATCTCCGCCCCGTTCCGGCGGCGGATTGGCCGAGAAAACGCAACTTCCGTTTCCCGGACGATTTTGCCGGTCTTGTCGAGAACCTGTCCTGGGTTTTCCGGGTAACTGTTGCGAAGGAAAAGAGCCGGGAGCTGGGTTTTATCTGTCTCTTTACTGATGGTGCCGGACGCTACTGGTTCAAATGTTCACGCGGGTTCCACACGGCACTGAACGAGTCAATCGCCAGTCTGGAAACGCTCATTGATGAATCTGAATCAACGGTTGACCAGAAATCAAAGGAAACGATAGGCCGTCTCTATGCCCGGTTGAATACGTTTTTTAACTGACCAGTTCTGCAAGGCAATCCGAGAGGAAGCGGTTCAACAACGGAAGTCCGTCACGTGTCAGGAAAACAGCATTGGCAGTGACGGCCAGCATTCCGCGTTTTTCCCAGGCTGCCGCAGTACGGCCGACAAGTTCAGTCACATCGACGGAAAAGCGGTTGCGGAACGGGACGCGTGAAATACCTTCGTTCAGTCTGAATCCCATGAGAAGTACTTCAAAGAGTGTGTCCTGCCGGTTTATGTGCTCAACAAGCTGGCCGGCAGCCGGATTTGACAGCCAGGACTGTATGTCCCGGGTATTGGTGAAACGCATCGATTGATCTCCGCAGGGTACCGTTCCGACTGCTGACGGCCCTGCGCAAAGATAGGGTTCCATGTGCCAGTACACCAGATTATGACGGCATTGAGCCCCGCTTTTGGCAAAGTTTGAAACTTCATACTGCATGAATCCGGAAGATTCAAGCATGTCACGTGCCATGAACCACATGTCTGCCTCGTTATCCGGGAGCCGTATTGTATCTGACCGGGCAAGACGGAGGGACAGCGGGGTTCCCGGCTCAACGATGAGTGAATACAATGATACATGATCTACCGGATACCGGGAAAGCTGACGGATGTCGGCAGCAAGCATGCCGGAAGTTTGTCCCGGCAGGCCGCACATGAGATCAACGGATAACTGTCCGTTCCAGTTTCCGGCAATGAGTTCAAGTGCTTTTTTGGCCTTCCCCGCGGAGCTTGAGCGTCCAATCGCCTGCAAAAGGGAATCATGAAAACTTTGAACTCCGAGTGAAAGACGGGTTATTCCCGCCCCTGCCGCGCCTCTGAGCCACTCCAGGGTAATGGTTTCAGGATTTGCTTCAATACTGACTTCACCTTCGCAGTGAAAGACGGAAGAAAGACGCGCAAGATTGTCAGGGGAAAGGAGGCTTGGTGTTCCTCCTCCTATATAGATCGTGTTCCAGCCTGCCACGGAAAAATCGTAACTTCGTTCCTGAATCTCACTCGCAAGTGCACGGGTAATGCG
>CAZQEF010000153.1:0-4759 GCA_964592325.1 uncultured Treponema sp.
CAGTTCCTTGAATACGCTGTCGCTTTCACGTCCGAGATTTTGCACGGTGGACGCACGCGCGAGAATGTCCTTGAAGTTTTCGGTTATGCCTTCAAGATTGTTGAGGGCGTGTTCGCTTTTTTCGCTGATGCCTTCGATGGACCCGGTATTGGCCGCAATCATTTCGTTTATTTTCCGGATTGAATCCGTTACCTCGCGGCTTGCCGAGACAACGTCGGATACGGCGCTGTTTATATCCCTGGTTCCCGAGGAAAGGTCGTTCATTCCGGTAAGTATCTCTTCAAACGCGGATTGTGTCTGCCTGATTTCGGCGGATATTGCCTTGAACGCGGTGTTCATACCCTGATTTGATTTCTCGGTTTCGTCGATCTTGATAAAGAGATTTGAGAGTCCGTCGGCTATTGTTCTGGTGTTCTCGGCGGTCTGTTCGGCAAGGCGCCGTATTTCTTCCGCGACGACGGCAAAACCCCGTCCGCTGTCTCCCGCATGCGCGGCTTCGATTGCCGCGTTCATGGCAAGCAGGTTGGTCTGACTTGAAATTTCCGAGATAACCGAAACGACATCCTGAAGAGCCGAGCCGCTCGCGATGAGCGATGAAATAGTATGTGCCGAGTCCTCTGCGCTTTTTATGCCTCCGGTTATACTTCGCGCGAGTGATTCGATACTGTCACGGTTTCTGATTGTGATGGAAGTTATATTCTCGATTGACGCGGTCATTTCCTCAATCGCGGAGGAAGCCTGTATGGTCATGGCCTGGTACGAATCGGTTGACCGGGTCAGAATAACCGCGGAACCGGCAATTTCCTGGTTCGATTCTGCGGTGGACGCGGTGTTGTTGCGGAGCGTGAGGACGTCGGTGCGGATCTCATTTATGGCCGTTCCGATTGATTCAGCGGCGGTCGTCATGGAGTCGGCTTCCGCCATGAGTTTCTGTCCTGTCTGCAATCCGCTGCTTGCCGTATCCATGGCGTTCCGTATGCGATCAACCTTTCCTGCAGCAATTTCCGCGTCTTTCTGGAGGGTTGACGTGTATTGCTCCATGATACTGATAAGCGCAAACGCAAGGATACCGGTAGTCAGCAGACTCATGGTACTGTTGATTACACCGGTTGTGGAAGTCGCTTCGAGGTAGGCGCCGGCATTGCGGACCATCGCCCAGACACCCCAGTTTGTGGAAGCGAAGAAGAGGGTGACAGCCGGCACATGCCATCGACTTCCGAACACCGCGACATAGATGATCATGTAGGGCATGTAAAAAATATACGTGGTAAACGCAGTTTCGGGGGCGGGGTGCGCGTTGGTGAACCGTAGCAAAACGACGACAATAATGGTGGGCAGCGCGTATGACCATACTGCAAGGGGAAGCTTGCCGGTTCTGAGAAACAGCATGCTGATTACTACCAGAAACATTATCGAGGCAGCCCCGATGTAGCCTTTTCTTTGCAGTTCGGGGGAAATGGGCATGACGGCATAAAGACCGATGAGCATGATGAGCAGAAGAAACATGAATATGCTGTAATAGAAGGATACGGTTGCCTTGCTTCTGGTAATGAAATCCCTGTTCTCATAGGGTCCGATGAATTGGTTCCTGATGTCCATGCTATGACTCCTGCAGCCACTATATCACCAAATTCTCCATAGAGCAAGATTTCATAACCTGTAAAACAAGTAAATCCTGACAATAGATGTCATCCATACTGACGTACATTGATACTCATGAAAACATATCTGTATGTATTGGATACGATGGCGGATTGGGAAGCGGGGTATCTGCTTTCCGAATTGAACTCGGGACGTTTTTTCCGGAAGGGATGCTGTCCCGTCAAGACGGTTCTTGTCGGATCATCCCTGCGGGGGATCACCACCATGGGCGGGCTCGGGATAACACCTGAGGTGAGCATTGATTCGCTGCAGATGGCGACGGACGATCTGTTGCTGCTTCCGGGTGCGGACACCTGGATGGACGACGAGCACCGGCCGGTCCTGCTTGCGGCGAAAGAACGTATCGTGAACGGCGGCCGGGTCGCGGCGATTTGCGGAGGTACCATCGGTCTTGCCGCGGTCGGGGCGCTGGATGAGGTGGAACATACCAGCAACGCGCTGGAGGTTCTGAAAATGCTGTGCCCGGGGTATGCGGGTGAAAAGCTTTACCGGAACGATCCCGCGGTTACCGCCGGTTCACTCGTGACCGCGTCCGGATTCGCTCCGCTCGAGTTCGCCCGGGAAGTCCTTGCTCTGCTCGATGTGTTCAAGCCTGAAACACTCGACGCCTGGTACAACCTGAACGCGGAAAAAGATGGGCGGTATTATTTCGCTTTGATGGAGTCCATGGTATAGTAACTCCACTATGGAGCACACTGACGACACACAGCAGAAGAACACTACGGACTTTCCCGCGGAGACGCTCTCCGGCGGCAACATGAACGCGCCGGTAAAGAAGGGCGACCGGGTCTACCGGGCAGTGACCGAAGGGACACCGACCATTCACCGGTTGCTGAACCATGTTCGCGCAAAGGGTCTCTCCTGGGTTCCCGAACCATTAGGGATTGAGGGAGACCGGGAGGTACTTTCGTTTGTTCCCGGCGAAGTGCCCCACGAGATGCCCGCATGGATCTGGAAAGAGAGCACCCTCACGGAAATCGCGCGGCGTATCCGCCAGTGGCACGACGCGACGGCGGATTTCGACGCCGGCGGAGCGGTCTGGAACTTTTCCGCGGACGGCGGAGACGAAGTGATCTGCCACAACGATTTCGCGCCATATAATTGCGTGTTCAGCGGAGAACGGTTTTCCGGACTCATCGATTTTGACCTTTGCGCGCCGGGTTCCCGGCTTTGGGATCTTGGCTATACGATATACCGGTTCGTACCGCTCATGCCGTTCGCGCCGCTCGGCGATGAGCCGGAACATTCTCCCTTTCAGCTGGAAGAGACGTTCCGGCGGATTGATGTTTTTCTTGACGCATACGCCGCGGGAGACGCCGCGCTCCGGTATTCAATGAAAGCAACACTCGAAGCATGTGCGAAACGGATCAAGACAATAGCCAAATGGACCGCCCGGTTTGCGGAAGAGACCGATAATGATTCCCTGAAGGCAAACGCCCGCATGTACCACATGCACGCCGGATGGATTGCATCTCATACTGAAAGTTGAAATCAATCTTGGACATATAAAAAAATTGGATTATTCTATATACCATGGACAACTACTCGATACGCAGAATCAAGACCAATATCGCTCTTGCATTGTTTTTCGTACCCCTGTGCGCCCTTTTTCTCGGGGAACTGTTTACAAAACTCTACAATCCCTCGGTAAACGCGACTGTTGCCGAACGGGTGTTGGGGACGTTCAAGCCTCTGGTGTTTGTAATGCTCATTCCGAGTTTCGGGATGTTTCTCCTGGCCATATTTCGGGTTCTATCACCCCTGTTCAAGTTCGTCATGACCCGGGACGCGGAAGCGTACGAGAAGAAAGCCCGACTCGCAGCGCTCAAGATACCCTGGCTTTTGACAATCATCAGTCTGGGTGTCTGGATTTCCGGTACAGTTATTTTCTATGGCCTTAACGGATGGAAGGCCCCGGGCGGAACTCCGTTCGGTTGGACCCTCCTCTTCAAATTCAGCGAAGGGCTCGTCAGTTCAATTGTCTGTGCTCTTGTGATTGTTGGTATGCTCAAGGACCTCAAGCGACGTGTGGGCATGTATGACATGCGGGAAAAAGAGTGGGACTTCTTTATCAGTAACAAGGAAGTGATCATTACCGGTTCGGGACTGCTCCTGCTTCTTGTGCATGTCGGGTATGCCGCACGGTATTTTCTCCTGAAACCGGCGGATCATGACGGCCTGGAAAATTTTACGATCTCGCTGTTTGTTCTCGGTCTGTTTTTTATTTCTTTGTCGTTGCTTCTTACCGTGCTTGCCAAAAGGCTTACCGACGAACAACTGCGTACCCTGACCGGGCGTGTGTCGGAGTTGACGGAAAAAGGATCGGCCGATCTTTCCGCCTCCATTGAGCTGCTCGATTTTGATGAGGTTGGCAAGGTCGCGGCCGGATTCAACGCGTATATGCACTATCTGCGGAACATGATTGTCGGGATAAAGGAATCAATGAATCAGTTGTCCCAGGCTGCTGCCGGCGTGCAGGAACGGAATGACAGCGTTCAAAACCAGATGGCCAGCATTACCGGTACCATAACGAATATCAACGCGCAGTCCGCGGAGGAAAACGGGGCGGTTGACCAGGCGAGGCATTCCATTGAAGAAATAAACGCACGTTCTGGAGAACTCAGAAACGCGCTTGACCTTCAATCCTCGAGTATTACCGAAACAAGCGCCGCCGTTGAAGAGATGGTATCCATTATCGGGTCGGTCACGGCGAATCTCGAAAAAGCGGGGTCGGTGTATGGCGATTTGCAGAAACGGGTTGATGCCGGCAAACAGACGCTTGATTCCACAAATATCCTGATACGCGACGCTGCAGACAAGTCCGATCTCATGCTTGAGGCAAACCGGATTATCAGCGGTATTGCCGCGCAAACGAATCTGCTTGCCATGAATGCCGCCATCGAGGCGGCCCATGCCGGGCAATACGGCGCAGGTTTCAGCGTTGTCGCCGACGAAATAAGGAAGCTCGCGGAACAAAGCGCCCGCCAGTCCCGGGATATCGGGATAAAGCTCAAGGAAATAAAGGATTCAATCGACTCGGCCGTTCATTCCGCCGGAGGTACTTCATCGGAATTTGATACCATTCTCGAGCTTACCG
>CAZQEF010000154.1:0-4737 GCA_964592325.1 uncultured Treponema sp.
TGCGAAGTCATACTCGCCCTCTATCAGGACAAGGGCCCGGATTTTATTGAAGAACTCAACGGCATCTTTGCCTTCGCGCTCTACGACAGCAAAAAAGACGCCTACCTTATCGGCCGGGACCATATCGGTATTATCCCGCTGTATCAGGGATGGGACGATGCCGGCCACTATTATGTCGCCTCGGAACTCAAGGCACTGGAAGGCGTCTGTACGGAAATCCGCGAATTTCCGCCGGCATCGTACCGCTGGAGCAAGGACAAAGACTGTACCATCTGGTACAAGCGGGACTGGATGGACTACAAGGCGGTTTCACAGGCAGGCTGTGATATCGCCGCACTCCGCTCCTCACTGGAAGCCGCGGTAAAACGACAGCTGATGAGCGACGTCCCCTACGGCGTCCTCCTTTCCGGCGGACTGGATTCGTCAATCATTGCGGCGGTAACCGCAAAATTCGCCGGCCGGCGCATTGAATCCGGCGGGACACAGGAAGCCTGGTGGCCGCGGCTTCACTCGTTTGCCATCGGACTGGAAGGTTCACCCGACCTTGCCGCCGCACGAAAAGCCGCCGATTACATCGGCACGGTACACCATGAGATACATTTTACCGTACAGGAAGGACTCGACGCGATCAGGGATGTCATTTACCACCTTGAAACATACGATGTCACCACGATACGGGCTTCTACCCCCATGTATCTGCTCGCGCGCGCCATAAAATCGATGGGCATCAAAATGGTTCTTTCGGGTGAAGGCTCCGATGAACTGTTCGGCGGCTATCTCTACTTTCACAAGGCACCGGACGCGAAAGAACTTCATGAGGAAACGGTACGGAAACTCGGCAAGCTCCATCTGTATGACTGCCTCAGGGCGAACAAGTCTCTCGCCGCATGGGGCGTTGAAGGCAGGGTACCCTTCCTCGACAAGGAATTCATCGACGTTGCCATGCGCATCAACCCCACAGAAAAACTTTCCGGACGGGCTGGCGGAGGGCGCATGGAAAAATGGGTGCTCCGGGAAGCCTTCAAGGACATCCTGCCCGAAGCCATTACCTGGCGTCAGAAGGAACAGTTTTCTGATGGAGTGGGATACAGCTGGATAGATACGCTCAAGGAAAAATGCGAGAAAATGACCAGCGACGAGCAGTTTTCACGCGCCGCCGACCGTTTCCCGATCAACACGCCCATGTCAAAGGAACAATACTACTACCGGACGATATTCGACGAGTTTTTTCCCTCGGCAAGCGCGGCACGGACGGTTGCGCATGAAAAAAGCGTTGCCTGTTCAACGGCCATCGCCCTCGAATGGGACGCTGCCTGGAAAACCATGAACGAACCGTCGGGTCGTGCGGTTTCCGGCGTGCACGAAAAAGCGTACTGATCAAACAGGGCGCTGCGATCCGTCAGCGGGTTATGCTCGTAAAGAAAGCGTTTTTCGCCGCTTCCTGCGCGTGTATGACCCGCTCGCAAAACTGGTCAAAGGCGGGATCGGGAATTTGCGCCTCCGGGGTCTCCAGGAGGTAGTGCACACAGCGTTCCGCGCCTTCCCTGAACGGAATGACGGCCCGGTAATCCGGCACAAGGCTTTTTACCCGGGTATTGTCAAATACCACCGAATGGGCTTTGTCGCCGCCGAGGGTTCCGGCATATTCGGGATCACAGGCCGAAAGAAAATCCGTGGTCACATGATACTTGCATACCGGTTTCCCGAGCGCGTCGCCGATACAATCATAGATACGGTTCCAGGTAAGTGATTCGTCGCCCGTGATCTGATAGGACTGACCGATTGCTTCCTCCCTCCCCATGATTCCGCAAAACGCTTTCGCAAAATCCTCGCTGTGCGTGAGCGTCCACAGGGAAGTACCGTCCCCGTGAACGAGAACCGGCTTTCCGCGCATGATGCGTTCAACGACCTGCCAGCTGCCCTTGCTGCCATGTACGGCTACCGGCAGATAGCGGTCGTCGTACGTATGACTCGGTCGAACGATGGTACAGGGGAAACCGTTTTTGGCGAATTGCTCCAGGAGATAGGTTTCACAGGCGATTTTATTCCGTGAATACTCCCACATCGGATTATCAAGCGGCGTTTCTTCGGTTATAAGATATGATTCAGGCGGAGTCTGATAGGCAGAAGCAGAACTGATGAAGATAAACTGTCGTGTTTTACCGGAAAAGAGTCGCGCATCCCGCTCAAGCTGGCCGGGCACAAACGCGATAAAATCAACAACGACATCAAATTGCATTCCCTTTATAAGATCAGCAACGACCGATTCATCGTTGTTTATGTCTGCAGTGAGAACGGTGGTTCCGGGAACAACCCGGTCTTTGCGGTTTCCCCGATTTAAAAGCCAGACATCCCATCCCAGCTCAACCGCCCGCGCGGAAATGCCGGAGCTGATGGTTCCGGTTCCACCAATAAACAAGGCTTTCATCGCCACCTCCTCAGTCAAGTATACCAGAGCTGTACCGCCTGTCAATTGGAGCGGCAATTTCGGGCAGGAAGACGAATCCTGCCTATATAGTATTTCATGAAACATATACCTGTTTATTCGTGGATCATTACGGTTGTCGCCAGACTCGTTGGTGTGCCGGCAGGAATCCTCATCCTTCTCGCTTCATGCGACATGCTTTCCTCCACCCTGACCGGTGAAGAAAAGGTAACCGTAACGCTGCCTGCACCGCCCCGTGCCGCCGTCCTTGCCGGTTTGAGCGAGCCGCGGTGGACCGTCAGCTGGTATGATGCTGACGCGATACGGCAACAGCAGTCTGTATGCGGAAACCGTCTGGATATTACACTGACAAAAGGAGTCTGCACTCCTGTTATCGCGGAACTGTGCTCCCCGGACCCGCGTATCGGTCCGTTCCCGCCGGCAGGCGGAATCTATCCGGCACTTGCGGAAGCCTCCCGCGATGCAGTAACCCTCAGGGCATCATGGTACGGCGGCGTGGCCGCAAACGCGGCACGGCTGGCATTCGATGCGGCGGACGGCGGATCCGCTACCGCGCGGATCATTGTATCACGTTTCAACTGGAAGCGGTTCATGCAGGAACTGGAAAAGCTGGAACATCCGGAATATTTCGACTGCAGCCGCTTTGTTGGCGCCCTGCTTTCCGGGCGGGTACGGGTCTACGACATCCGCATGCTTCCCCTTGCGGCCGTTCGTATTGAACTTCCCGAGGAAACGGTAGCGCAGGGAACCGTCTTTTATCCGGCCTGGCCGGGACATACCGCTTTCAGCTGGCATGAAGCCGGCACCCTTTCACTGGAACTGCCCCGGGTCATGACACGGTTTTATGCCCGGGAGGGATGCATCACCGTATTTCCCGCATACCCGCCCGCAGAACGCACGATTTTTACTCCATACAGCTTGCAAGAATAATCCGGCTCGGGTACTGTACATGTCGTATGAATAACGCCTTTGCCGCCATTTGTTCGGCCATGATGCTCCTGTGCGCCTGTACTTCCCGTACCGCGGAAAACAATACTGCCCCCGAGAACGCCGTACCCGGAACCGGACGGCCCTGGTATTACCTGACGGAGCAGGGAATCCATGCAGCAGCCTCGCCTTCCGATATACCGCCGCGCCCCTTTGTCGCATGGACAGAGGCAGTCCGTGTCGCCGATACCGCCGTACTTCCTGACGGTCCGGTTTTCCTTATCAACCGCCTCGGCATAATGACTCCCGGATCTGAAAATCTCTCGCCGGTTCTCGCGACGGAACCTTCCTTCTTTTTCGGTAAAACGGCCGCGGGTTTTGTTCTGACCGGAAACCATACCGCGGTTCATACCTACCGGAACAGTTTCTTTGCCGACAAGGCGACAAGAGCTCCTGATACCTTTCTCGTACGGTATGAACCGTTTACTACGGCATTTTCCCCGCTTTCGCATATCAGCAACCTTGCCCTTCCCGAAGGAACACAGTGTTCCGGCCTTGATCTCGTCGGGGATCGCTGGTACGGCGCATTCAAGATTGAACAGGACAACCAGGTCGACTTTCAGTACCGGATCTTTTCCGTCATGCCTCCCGAACAGGACCCCGATCCGGCAGGAATAACATTCATTACTGCCGCGGAATACCGGAACGCGGTTGCGCCCCGGCCGCTTTCCGACCTTCCGGAGCAAATTTTCACCCTTCTGTCGCGAATCCCCGATGACATATCGCTGTCAATAAAACTCTACCCTTCACGAAAGGGAACAACCACCACGTACCTGCGCGGGACAAGCGAGCATTCCCGCAACGGGTATGCCATAGACACCGGATCATCACAGGCAGTACTCTTCTCGGACGGAACCCTCTATATCAGGCAAAAAACCGTGCGGATATTCAAGCTTCCTGCCCTTGCGGCGGGGTATCAGTATACCGGATTTCTCATATCCGGCACTGTTTTACTCGCCGCATGGGAAGAACAGCGTTTTTTTGAAACCGGCCGCGCCGGAATTCTGGAAATTATGCTTCCGGATGGGGTATACTAGTACCGAAGTGAAACAATTTCTGTTGATTATAGTCAGCCTGATAATCCTCACCCGCGCGGTACACCCGCAGGAAGCCGGGGCTTCCGCCCGGAATTATTCACCCTGGACCTTCTTCGGCGGACTCAATTATCTGTATAATGCTGACGGATCAGGAACCACAAGCACCGTCGGCACCGGAGGACTGGACAGCGCGCCGAGTCCGCTTGCCGGATTTCTCGGATTTGAATACCGCTATCCCCTGCAAAAACAGGGTGTTTACTTTGCCCC
>CAZQEF010000155.1:0-4722 GCA_964592325.1 uncultured Treponema sp.
GTTCGGGATTCAAGCCCCGTTCAAGCAGCAGCATGTCACGGCTTTCCAGAAATTCGAGAAACTGGGTGCGAACCAGGGCGCCGGGAAACGGTATGGTCACTTTTACCGTAGAAGGTGAACTGGAAAGGCGCGGATTGATATCGGTCAGGTTTTCGGTAAGCATGATGACCGAAATATCCCCCTGGGTGAACTGCGGTTCATGCGACCAGCGGTTCAGGGTAACGAGACAGTACCGATCAATTTCATCCAGATTTCCGATTTCATCGGCAGGAATGATTGTTTCGGCATAATCGATAATGAGCACAATCCGCTTTTCCTTGGGGATATTCATGACAAAGTACCGTTCAAGGTAATCAAAGGCTTTTACCGGATCACGGGTAAGAAGTTCATCGGGAGACAAATCCGGATACCGCGCGCCCATGGTTTTAAGGTAATCCTTTTCCATGTCGGAAAGACAGAAGGAAATTCCGCCCGATTTGTCATAGAATACGATGATGTCGCGGTTACCAAACAGGACTTCTGAAATATAATCCTGAATCTTCACAAACATGAACTCGCCCTCGTTCATCTTGTGCGGTAAAAAATCGCGGATATTTCCATGTACAAAGTACAGATTGGCTGTTTTTGAACAATATTTGACCGAAAGTTCCTGTGCCCAGGCGGGCAGGATATTGATAAAATCAAGGTTCTTTTTTATGAGCTGCTGGCTTTCCGGCATAGTCCCCTCCGGTGTCAAGTGTATCATCATCCGTAGCGAAAAAACAGTCCCGATTTTAATGAACCTTCTCTCTTGTTTTTTCACCCGGAATACGCTACGGTATGTCCATACTACAATCAAGGAGGCTCGGTAATGGCCTATACGATTTCAGATGAATGCATCAACTGCGGTGCGTGCGAAGGTGAGTGCCCGGTAAACGCAATCAGCGAAAAAGACAACAAGCGTGTTATTGATGCAGATACCTGTATCAGCTGCGGCGCCTGCGCGGCAGTATGCCCGGTTGACTGTATTTCCGAGGAATGATCGGAAAAATCTTTCGCGGATACGGCGCTGTTCTGGGCTCCACACTGCGGTTTGTAGTCCTGATCGGCGTTTGTATCGGCGCCGGCATTCTTCTTGTATACCCCCTGTGGTATCTTGCCGTTCAGAAGCCGGATGCATACACACTGGTTTTCGGTATCCTGCTTTTACTGCTGCTTCTGGTCTTCGTCGGATTTAAAATCCGTTCGGCAGCCCGGAAGAGCCTTTCACGCCTTTTGATGGCAACTGCGAGGAAAGGTATTCTGCTTGCAGGATTTCTGGCCTTCGTTCTTTTAATACTCCGCCATGAACGTATTCTGGCCATTCTCTCGGTCCTTGTGACTGTTCTTGTCTATGGATATCTGGCCTTTGTCATTTCACCGAAAAAGAATACTCCGGAAGGAATTTGATGCGATTCGGGTCGCGCCTGTTCCTTCTTTCTGCAATCGCCATCATGGCGCTTACCGGTCCTGCTTCATTCGCACAGGAAGACTACCGTTATCTTGAAATAGAACGACTGCATTCGGGAAATCTTCTTTTCCGTCAATATCAGGAAGATGTCCTGTCCGCACAAATGGCTATTGCAGCCGGCAAACCGCCGGTTTTGCATATATACCGCTACCGGGTGCGAACGTCAGATACGCTTTTCGGTATCGCCGCGCGCTGTTCAATTCCCTACGATGCCATAGCAAGCCTGAACCGCATTGAATCCGCGGAAAAAGATCTGACCGGCATGATACTCTACCTCCCGTCAATCCCCGCGCTTTATCTCCCGGAGCGCTCTGAAAACAAACTTGAACAGCTTGTCCTGTCCTCTTTCGATCCGGAAACTCCGGGTATTGTCTCTTTCACGCTCCACACCCGGAAAAACGGGCAACGGACGGTTCATTGCATACCGGATGCCCGTTTCGACGGCACCGTCAGGGCCTTTTTCCTGACACCGACGTTCCGTTTCCCGCTGCCGGAAGGATCTGTCACCTCAACGTTCGGTATGCGCAAAAATCCCCTGACCGGAAATGTGGTATTCCATCACGGCGTCGATCTCGCGGCCCCGGCGGGGACTGCGGTACTTGCCTGTGCCGACGGAACCGTAGCGGCTGTCGGATACGATGATATCTACGGGCACTACATCATCATCCGCCACTCCGGCAACCGGGAAAGCCTCTACGGTCATTTACTGCAAATAAAAATCGAGTTGCACGACGAAGTCAAATCCGGTACTATTATTGGTAACGTCGGATCCACAGGACAATCCACCGGACCTCACCTTCATTTTGAAGTGCACGAGAATGGTGTACCGAAAAATCCTGCCGGATTTATCAAGAGGAAGTAGCGTATGAAGCACGTATGCCTTGCATTGGCCGTTCTCATGCTCCTGTGGACTCCAGTATGCCTGGAAGCCCAGAATTTCCGCGTGCGCTCAATGTCAACCCTCGTTCTTGACAGCAAATCACCGGAAGTACGCACCATCGATATCGGCTATAATGACGCGGTGGGTATACTTTTTCCCGACAATCCCGTATTCCTCCGTGCCGTCGAGATTGAGGTGCGGATTCCCCGCGAGATTCTCCGGTACCAGAACAGTATGGCATACGGTATATACCGGAATGTCCGCCCTGCTCCCAATAAGGGAGTCATCGATTACTCCGGCATCCAGGAAAGCTATCAACCTCTCCCGTCACGGCTTTCGTTTGTCCTGCAGGTTCCGCTTGTACCGGAACATAACCTTAAAACAGGTCCCTATGCCACGGTTCTCGAAAGAGTACACAACCCGAAGGACGGTTCGATCGTGTTCCGTCTTCAGCCGGTCATGAAGGGGCTTCCCCCGACAATTGAAGAAATGCAGTTCCAGGTACGGGTAAAGCCGTTACTGACCGAAGAAGGAGCCCTGACCGTAACACTGAACCATCCCGGGAAAGAGAAAAAGCCGGTCAGGGTCCTCATCGATGAGCAACCGGAGTCCCTTGACAACGGCATGCTTCTGCTGCCGCCCGGGGAACATCATATTTCAGTCGTTTCCGATCACTACAGGAATGAAGTGCGCATGTTTACCGTTGAATCCGCCCGTATTACTGCTGTTGACATCACCCTGCAGGATACGGCTCCCACGTTGATTCTGGTTGCTCCGGAAAACACGACCATCCTTGTAAATGACAAGGAAATCGCCGATGCCCGGGAGCCGCTGGTTATTGAACCCGGTACCTATACCATCCTCTTCAAGATAGGGGATTATGAAGTTGTACGGCAGATTACCGCAGAAAAGGGCAAGGATTACACCGTATCAATACATATTGATATAAATGTGTCCGAATCTCCCTGATTTTTATTCAAGTACGCAGAAAAATGATCCGAAAATTAACTAGCGGGCAGTCAGTTCCCCTCCCACCCACTGATTGCCCGACAGCCTGATGGGCGGGCCGGTATACTCTACCGGCTCTTTTTTTTTCTCTTCGCTACCGCGGTGAACATGTTTTTCCTTCTTGTAACAAAGCTCCCTTTATGCTTTTATTATAGGTATGGCTGACAGTAAAAATCGTTTAGCAGGAATAGCCGTTTCACTTATTGTATTCTTCTCGATCGTTACCGGGGTCAGTCTCGGTCTTGCGCTGGCAGTAACCAGGAATCTTAAAAACAACGAGCAGTTTACCGATTTCAATCCTGCGCTTCCCACAAGGATACTCGACATTCATGGCGAACTCATCACTGAATTCGCATCCGAGGAAAAGCGTGAAATGATTACCCTGGATCAGCTTCCCGCGCACGTGGTTCAGGCGCTTATCACGCGGGAAGACCAGGCTTTCTATGATCATCGGGGTTATAACATCAAGGCGATCGCCCGCGCGGTATTCGGAAAGCTGACCGGTCGCTCACTGGGCGGCGGGAGCACCATTACGCAGCAGCTTGCCGGAACGCTCTATCTTGACCGCAGCGAGATAAGCATCACCCGAAAGATCAAGGAATTATGGTGGGCGCTGCAGCTTGAGCGGCGTTTTTCAAAAGATGAAATTCTTGAACTGTATCTGAACAAGATGTATTTCGGCGGGGGCACATACGGAATAAACGCGGCCTCCCGGTTCTATTTCGGCCACTCTGCAACGGAAATGACACCGGCGGAAGCCGCCATCCTCGTCATACAGCTTTCCAATCCGGCTTTTTACAATCCTTTTGATCATCCCAATCGCGCGATGGACCGACAGCGCAATGTTCTTGATCAGATGGTGGAACTGGGCTTTCTGGACAGCAAAATCGCGGATGCGTCCTTTGAAGATTACTGGGCAACGTTTGACTTTACCCGTACGGCAACGTCCGCATGGTTGACTCGTGAGGACAAGGCCCGCTGGTTCTCCGAGTATGTACGGCGCGAGCTCGAATCGATGATGTACGGAACCATGGATATTTACTCCGGGGGATACACCGTACACACAACACTCGATTTGCGGCATCAGGAAGCGGCTGAAAAAGTGATGCACGATTATCTTGCGCTGGCAAACCGGCGATACCAGATATCCAGTGCGGCACGGTTCGAACAGGGAGATCGATATGCCCAGGTTACCGAGCTGCTCGCGCTGGTCTATGATCTGCCCCAGCTCGCCGTCTCGGCAGAACGTATAAATGTCAAGTCGCAATCATATTACCGGAACAATCTCAATCCGGTCGTTGACATGATGTCCCTCGTGTTTGGCATATCCAGTCTAAAAATAGAG
>CAZQEF010000156.1:0-4709 GCA_964592325.1 uncultured Treponema sp.
ACTCGCCTTCTGGCCAAGCGGTTTGAGGGTAAAATAGGTGTATTCCTTTCCGGGAAGATAGTGATGCGCGTCGCAGCGGGTACAGTAATTTGGCTCCAGAGGATTATTCACATCCCGGTCGCCGCCTACGATGATGAGCGGATCAAAGAAAAGCGCGGGACATTCCTCGCCGTCCACGACATAGTAGCGGTAGGTGTTGTACGCGTTCTCAAGGCATTCAGGATGTTCACAGTATGCTGATAGCGGATAAATGTCGGTGGAGGTCTCCATAAGGAGCCGGGCGGTCGCGTTGAAAATTTCTCCGCGGAAATTCAATAGAAGAGTCGGCATGACAAACACCAGACCCCGCTGCTCGGCTTCCCGCTTTACCAGGTACGCGAGGCGCTCGTCGTAAAAAGCCGCTTCATCGAGTATCCAGGTTCCTACATCGGGATTGTCCCGTATAAGCTCTTCGAGATCGAATGAATTGCTGATGGTCGCGATATTCCTGCCGCAACGCTCATACCCGCCCCGGAAGGCGAGCGCGTCCTCGGGATAATCGGGAAACCGCGTTGAATCAAGTGAGTACCGGACAAAAAAGGTATTCCGCCGGTCCGCCGTGCCGATTCCGGCTTCCGGTTCGAACAACTCTTTCTGGGAGCCGCCGCCGCTCGTGAGCCATGCGATTGACTGACCCTTCCTGCGGGCGACCTCGGCATCGCGCCAGAGCCTGGCGGCATACTCCGTCTTCCCGGAGCCCATGGGACCGATAACGAGGATGGTACGTGAGGGTTCAACAAAATCGAAGTGGGTGTTCGCCTCGTGAACGGCAACCGAGGGGAACCCAAGACTTTTATAAAGGGATCCGGTATGCATATCCATACCGGCACAGTATATCACGTTCCGTGAGGGACGTGGGGAAAACCTGTGCCGGATATCGGTTTATTTTTTGGGGGCGATCCTGCCGAACGAGAGTTTTGCCTCTCCGTCCTTCCGGGAAACCCTGATTGTCGAACCGTCCGGGAACTGTCCGGAAAGCACGGCCTTCGCGAGCGGGTTTTCCAGTTCAGCCTGGATTGCCCGTTTGAGCGGGCGGGCACCGAACTGCGGATCAAAACCGATCTCCGCGAGATAGGCGCGCGCTTCGTCGCCAACCTCCAGCGTAAGGCGGCGGCCGGCAAGACGTTTAGCCACAATGGCGAGCTGGATATCCGCGATCTTGAGGATGTGTTCCTTGCCCAGCCGGTTGAACATGAGAATCTCGTCAATACGATTCAGAAGTTCCGGACGGAAGTTCTGATGGAGAATCTCCCGGATCTGCGGCTCTATCGCCTCCATGTCCGTAGCGCCGAGAATAAACTCGGAGCCGAGGTTACTCGTCATGATGATGATGGTGTTGCGGAAGTCCACCACCCTGCCCTGTCCGTCGGTCAGGCGCCCTTCATCGAGAAGCTGGAGCAGAACGTTGAACACGTCAGGGTGCGCTTTTTCAATCTCGTCGAACAGTACCACAGAATACGGCCGGCGGCGTACCACCTCGGTAAGCTGGCCACCCTCATCGTACCCCACGTATCCGGGGGGCGCGCCGATGAGCCTGCTCACCGAATGTTTTTCCATGTATTCGCTCATGTCTACCCGGGTAAGCGCTTTCTCGTCATTGAAAAGAAAGTCCGCCAGGGTCCGGGCAAGTTCGGTCTTTCCCACACCGGTGGGACCGATGCACAGGAAGCTGCCGAGCGGACGGTTGGTATCCGAAAGCCCGGCCTTGTTGCGGCGGATGGCGTCGGATACGGCGGAAACCGCCTTGTCCTGACCCACAACCCGCTTGCGAAGAACCGACTCAAGCTCGAGGTACTTCTGCATCTCGCTCGCGAGCATCTTGGCTACCGGTATGCCGGTCCAGGCGGACACGACCCGGGCAATATCTTCTTCCGACACTTCCTCACGGAGGAGGGTGTCGGATTTATCTGCTGCGTCCGGCGCTCCGGTGAGCCCGGCAATCTTCTGTTCGAGTTCGGGAATGCGGCCGTACTTTATCTCGGCCGCCTTGTTGAGGTTTCCCTCACGGGTAAAGTGAACCTCGTCTATCCTGAGCTGTTCGAGTTCTTCCTTGAGCTTGCGCGATTCCTCGATACGTCCCTTCTCGTTCCCCCACTGGAGCTTCATGGCATCGCGGCGGGAAACCAGCTCGGAGAGTTCCTTTTCCAGTTTCTCGAGCCGTTCCTTCGAGGCAGGGTCTTTCTCCTTCGAAAGGGAAACCTTCTCGATATTGAGCTGGAGAATCTTGCGTTCCACCTGGTCGAGCTCGGTAGGCTGGCTTTCAATTTCCATCTTGAGGCGACTTGCCGCCTCGTCCACCAGGTCGATGGCTTTGTCCGGAAGGAAGCGGCTGGTAATGTACCGGTCGGAGAGGGTCGCAGCTGCAACCAGGGCGTCGTCCCGGATGCGCACGCCATGGTGCACCTCGTATTTTTCCTGTAAACCGCGAAGTATGGCGATGGTATCTTCCACCGTGGGTTCCGGGCAGTATACCTGCTGGAACCGCCGTTCAAGCGCGGCGTCCTTTTCTATGTATTTTCGGTATTCATTGAGCGTGGTTGCGCCGATAGCCCGGAGTTCACCGCGGGCCAGCGCGGGCTTGAGGAGGTTCGACGCGTCCATGGATCCTTCGCTCGCGCCGGCACCCACCAGGGTATGAAGCTCGTCTATGAACAGTATTATGCTGCCTTCCGCTTTTTGAACTTCCTGGATAACCGCCTTGAGGCGCTCCTCGAACTCACCGCGGAATTTGGCGCCGGCCACGAGAGCGCCGAGGTCAAGCGAAAGAAGGCGTTTGCCCTTGAGACTGTCCGGCACATCACCGGAGACGATTCTGCGCGCAAGCCCTTCGACAATCGCCGTCTTGCCCACGCCGGGCTCACCGATAAGCACGGGGTTGTTCTTGGTCCGGCGGGAAAGCACCTGCATGACGCGGCGGATTTCCTCATCCCGGCCGATTACCGGGTCTATCTTTTCCTGACGCGCAAGCGCGGTAAGGTCGCGGCAATATTTTTCCAGACTCTGGAAGGTTGCCTCGGGATCTTCGGTACTGACACGCTGACCGCCACGTATGTCCTTGAGTACCGCCAGAACCGTGTCCTTCGTGATGCCGCGTGAACGGAGCAGCTCACCGACAGAGTCGGACATCTGGCACATGGCAAGCATGAGGTGTTCCGTCGAGACATAATCATCCTTGAGATTGGACGCTTCCTGTTCGGCGCGGGCAAGCATCTTACCGGCCCCCTGCGAAAAATATAGCTGGGCCGCCTCTCCCTGAACACGTGGCTTCCTTTGCATACGGTCGTCGAGCTCCGTGCGGAGTTCATCGAGCGATGCCCCGATGCGCTGAACAAGAGGAGGAATAATGCCGCCTTCCTGAACGACAAGGGTATACAGGATATGATCGTTTTCACCTGGGCATGATCCATACGCTGGGCTGCCGAAGTGGCATCCTGGAGCGCTTCCCGGGTTTTGATTGTGTATTTATCGAGGTTCATGCATCAAATATAGTAACACGGCCGGTATTTCGTCCATGACTTTTTCACGAGAACTAGAATTTGGGCAGTTTGCCCGTCTCCTTGTCTTTCGGAAAATTCTTGTCAATATATTCAAGGCACTGGATGGCAATCTGTTGAGCATGCTCATACCATATTTTATACAGCTCGTTGTCGACAACATTGGGATACGGAGCGCCCTGAACATCTGAAACAAGCTGTTTCAATATCTCATATCCTTCGTGGTCAATTTTTTTCATGGTGTCATCCTCCTGGAGCTTCACCACATATTATACGGTGAATCTGTGCACAATGCCAGTAAAAGAATCGCTTTTGTTGTCGTCGAGCATCTTTTTCCCGGCAAGCACACACTGACGTGCGTGTATCCACTGGCGGGAAAGGTTCTTTGCGCATTCGGCAAGATCAGCGGGTGTCACTGCAAGAATGGACTCGATTTTTTCCCGTCGGCGTGCATCAGTTATCCCGTATAAAAGACGGATAAAAGAAACAAATCCCTTGTCAGCAGGAGAACGTGGCTGTACTTCCCGGCTGTAGCAACCGGTTATGATTTTCTCGAGAGCGGTATCATCAACTGCGGCACGACCGGCTTCCGACAGGGACTGATAAAACGCATCAAGAGAGGCAAGCGGAGACGGGTCACGGTATGAAGAAAAAATACAGAGGCCTTCAAGCAGATCAGTTTGACAGAATGCGCCGTACGCGCCGCCTGCCATACGGATACGCTCCCAGAGCGGGCCACTTGATAAATAATGGGAAAGAACTGTCAGGGAACCCTGTGCGGGATCACCAAACCGAACTGCGGGAAGCACCGCGGCGGCAAAACCGACCTGGAGCGGCCCCTCAACGAGAAGACGCCCTGATCCGCCGACCTGATGCGCAATTACCGGGACAAGCTTTTCTAACGGAAGCGGTTCGGCGGGAACTGGCGCACAACAGGCAGCAGTATGCTGTGCCAGCGCCTTTTCAGTCAGAGAAATTGCTGAAGCTGTTCCGGTAAGGGAAACAAGCATTCCCCCGGAAATCAACCGTTTACGGAAGCCTGACAACCGTACGGCAAGATTATCAAGACCGCCTTTCTCTTTGCAGAAGGAACAAAGCTCCCGGATGTAATAAAGCTGGGTAATACCGTTCCATAATTCATCTACCGCTTTTGAACGGCTGGAAGGAGCCGCAGCA
>CAZQEF010000157.1:0-4706 GCA_964592325.1 uncultured Treponema sp.
CCGCTCCGGCTACTTTTTGCCAACACATTCAGGATACAGGATGGAAATGTCGAATGGAGTGACGGAAACGGGCCAAACTGGAAATTCGTTCTTTCGTTCAATATCGCGAACCTCTAATTTTCTGTAAAGGAGTGAAATTATGAAAAAGACTATATTGTTGATAATTGCTCTGACCTTTCTTCCTCCTGTCGTATTGACAGCCCAGCAAATAACCAAATTTGCAGTCATTGACACCGGCCGTATCTATACAACTTTTTACCGCGATTCAAGAAGTGTACGTGATTATGAAGAAAAGAAGTCACGGTATCAGGCAGATATCCAGCGGATGTCAGAAGAAATCAAACAGATGCGGCAACAGCGCGTAGACGCGGAGGCATCCAACGATATGTCACGGGCAAAACGTCTCGAAGGCGCTATAGAGAAAAAAACAAATTTTCTTGTTGAATACTCACGGGCAAAGAATTCGGAACTTGATACCATGAAGAAGAATCTCGTTTCTGATGATGATTTTTATTCCATGCTGTATGAAGAAATTCGTTTCGTTGCCGAGTCTGACGGGTACAGCATGGTACTCAGTCTTCATGATAATACTGCAATAATGTGGTACAGCCCGACTGTAGATATTACCGATAAAGTTATCCGCAACATGACGTCCCGGCGGTAGGTTTTTCGCGCCATGGCCGAAACGACACCAATGATGACACAGTATCTCTCGGTAAAAGAACAATATCGCGATGCGGTATTGTTCTTTCGTTTGGGAGATTTTTATGAAATGTTCAACGAAGACGCCCTTGAAGTAAGCCGGCTTTTAAATTTGACCCTTACACAACGGGCCGGACATCCCATGTGCGGTATACCCTATCATGCCTCAAAAGTCTATATCGCGCGTCTGCTCCGTCTGGGAAAGAAAATTGCCATTTGTGAACAGGTAACCCAGCCAGGCCCGGGAAAGGGACTGGTTGAAAGAAAGGTTCGGGAAGTAATTACCCCCGGCACTGTCGTAGATGAAGATTATCTTGACCGTTCTGCAAACAATTATCTCGCAGCCCTTGCATGTACTTCCACCGGCAAAAATGCAATTTTTTCATTTTCGTATATGGATATCTCCACCGGAGATTTTGCCACGACGTCTTTTGATGCAGATACCTACGGGGAAAAACTTCAAAGTGAACTTGGACGCATTCAACCGCGTGAACTGCTTATACAACAGTCCCTTTATGACACGTTTCCGCGTATCGACCGAATTTTGCAGGAATATCCGGAAATGGTGCTCAATCGATTCCCGGACTGGAGCTTCAACGCTCCAACTGCTTTCAAGCGTCTTTGTGGGCTGTTCGGGACCGGCAATCTGTCAGCTTTTTCATTGAAAGAATCTTCTCCGGAGATACTCTCTGCCGGTCTTATCATTGATTATCTGGGGCAAACAGCCGGTACGCTTCTTTCTCATGTTACTTCGATTCTGGTATATGGTGAATCTGAGTATGTATCCATCGATGATGCAACCAGAAAGAACCTGGAGATAAATGCCAACCTCCGTGACGGGTCTTCTTCCTATTCGCTGTTTGAAGTCATGAACCATACACGTACTGCAATGGGAACGCGTTTGCTTCGTTCCTGGTTGCAACATCCCCTGACCGACCGGCAGAAAATCGAAGACCGGTTGCGTTACGTTGAAACCCTCTATCGAAACCAGCGACTGCTCGCCCGGGTACGTGAATGTCTTTCAGCAATTCTTGATATCGAGCGTCTCGCCGGCCGTGTGGCAATGGAGCGTGCACATGGCAAGGATCTCAATGCACTGCGGCAGAGCCTGGTGCGTTATCTGGAGCTGGAAACATTGCTGAAAAAGGAAAACCTTGATCCCGGGTATGTCTCTTCTGAAGCAAGTTCGGCATTAGGTGAAATATCCTCGCTGCTTTCGCGTTCCATATGTGAAGATTGCCCCATTTTTCTTAATGAAGGAGGGTTGATCAAGTCCGGGTGGTCGGCGAAACTTGATGAACTGCATGCGCTCCGGGACAATTCGCGTCAGGTTCTTGAGGAATACCTTGATAGCGAACGGGCGGCAACCGGCATACAGAGCCTGAAGATACGATATAACCGCCTGACCGGTTATTTTCTTGAAGTAACGAAAAGCAATCTTTCCTCGGTTCCGGATCATTTTATCCGGCGAAGATCTCTTACCAATGCTGACCGTTTTACAACGGACAGGCTTATTGAACTTGAAACTGAGTTGAATGGTGTTCATGCCAGGAGTCTTGAATGTGAACAGCAGCTATTCCTGGAAGTACGGGCGCAAGTTGCAGCTCAGCTTGAACACGTTCTTGCTTCTTCACGTGAAACTGCGCAGATTGATGTATTTCAGTCGCTTGCACATGCTGCCACAATATATGGATGGGTCAAACCTGAATTCACCGAAGATGGAATACTCAATGTAACCGAGGGACGGCACCCGGTTGTGGAAGCGCATTTACCTACCGGGGAGTTTGTGCCAAACAGTATTGCCCTTTCATGCGCACCGCATGATTCTGGCACACCTGCTTTTGCGCTGATTACCGGTCCCAACATGGCAGGAAAGAGTACCTTTCTTCGACAGACGGCACTCATTGTCCTCATGGCGCAAACAGGTTCTTTTGTTCCTGCACAATCTCTGGAGTTGACTCCGGTAGACCGTATTTTCTGCCGGGTTGGGGCTTCGGACAATCTTGCAAGAGGCGAATCTACTTTTCTTGTGGAAATGTCGGAAACGGCACACATACTCAGAACAGCAACGAGGATGAGTCTTGTCATCATGGATGAAGTAGGGCGGGGGACTTCTACCGAGGATGGCCTGTCCATAGCAGGAGCAGTATCAGAGTATCTTTATAACGTTATTGGTTCACGTACACTTTTTGCAACACATTATCACGAGTTATCCCGCATGAAGCATCCAAGGCTTGCTCCTTATTTTCTTGATGTTCTGGAAAGTGAGGGAAAGGTTGTATTTCTCAAAAAAGTCAAACCGGGAGCCTCTGCAAATTCCTATGGGTTGCATGTAGCCAGACTTGCCGGAGTTCCGGAATCAGTAATTCAGCGGGCACAGGTCCTTCTTGAATCTCATGACAGTCGTTCGTCAGTTGATGAGCCCGCATCCAGTGTGGAACCTCCTCTTTCCGATCCGCACCTGTTTCCGGAGGAAACGCTGGTGCTTGACCAGCTGATTGCCTGTAATGTTGATTCAATGACACCGCTCGAAGCACTACAGAATCTTGAGAAATGGAAGAAAATGCTCTATCCGGATAAAAAGTAAGGGCATGAAAAGGAATATCCTCTATATACAGCAGTATGAACAACCGATTGCTGCCGTTCCTGCAGAACCAGCTGTCAAATTTCATGGCACCCCGGACGTGCGTGGTTTGTGGTGCTCCCTCCATGCGTTGTGTACCGCTTTGCTCCGATTGTGAATCGGAGTGGCTCGTTTTTCCGGATTCCATGGATGGACGTTGCCTTTGTTGCGGACGGCTGCTCATTTCAGCACTGGAACGCTGTATTGATTGCAGAACCGTTTCTCCGCTCCAGAAGATTGACCGGGTGTATCCTCTTTTCCCCTATGACCGAATGGCACAGGAGTTGCTCGCTGCATGGAAAATTGGCGGTTGCTTTGGTCTGACCGGTCTTTTTGCACGATATATGGCAATAAAACTGGCGGATTTTCCCGGTATACCGGTCATACCGGTACCGCCGCGTCCGGGTAAAATCCGTGAAAAGGGTTGGGATCAGATCGAACAACTTGCACGAATACTTGAAAGGGAATACCGGGTCCCGGTGCTCCGATGTCTTCGCCGCAGCTCATCTGTTCAGCAGAAGAAGCTGGGCCGGGAAGCAAGGGGCATAAACCTGAAGGGATGCATTACACTGAAAAAAGATTTCAGGATTCCCGAAAAGGCAATTGTTATTGATGACATCATGACAACCGGAGCAACACTCGATTCATGCGCCGCCGTTCTCAAGGAGGGGGGTGTTTCCTGTGTTTATGGGCTGACAATCTTTTATGACTAGGGCGGGAAACTTGACATATATCCCCTGCTATGGTAGTTTCTTTAGTGAACAATACAATATCCGTTACTTTCGGGAGTCGTTCAAACGGCTCTTTTTTCGTATATGGGCAAAATACCGGTCAACGGGTACTTCGAGGGAGAAATAAAGGGTAGTGGACTATACAGAACCGTCGACCATATTGCATTACGGCGAATGTGAACCGCTTATCACCGGACTTGGGTATTCCCTTGTTGAATTGAACGTGTTCAGGCGCAAAGGTTCATGGCAGGTAAAGGCAGTTATTACCGGTTCTTCCGGTGTCGGTGTCGATGATTGCGCCAAAGTTCACCGTGCTCTGGTAACCCGCCTGGAAGCTGTTCTTGATTCACAGGATGTGTATGTAGAAGTTGCTTCCCCGGGGCTTGACCGCATCATAAAAAATGCAGCAGAATTTGCATTGTTTACCGGTGTTTCCGTACGGTTATGGAATACCGATATCACAGACTGGATACAGGGAACCGTTGTCTCATCAGACAAAACACAGGTTCTTATAGATACAGGAACGGAACAACTTTCAGTTCCGTATTCAAAAATTGCAAAGGCAAAATTGGCCTGACGGAATATCCGTCGGTCTGTTCGAAGGAGTTTTTCATGTCCGCAGAAATGGCAGAAGCTATACGCCAGCTCGT
>CAZQEF010000158.1:0-4698 GCA_964592325.1 uncultured Treponema sp.
CAGGGCATAGAGCGGTGTAATCAGCGCCGTAATGCCATACCCGATTACCATGAAGGGTTTGTTTTTCCTTGTCTTGTCGCTCCAGTATCCCGAAAGTGTCTTGAATACTGATGCAGTGCTTTCAGCGATTCCCTCAATCAGGGAGATTGAGGTTTTTGACGCTCCGATTGACAGCAAAAACAGCGGCATCACGCTGTAGATCATTTTTGTGGATGTGTCGGTAAAAAAACTGGTCAAGCCGGTAAAGAAGACATTTCTCTGCAATCCCAATATGATATTTCGTTTCATTCCGGGTCCTTTGTTTCGAAAGGAAAAACTGGAAAGATGGATATGGAGAATTTCTTATCTGTTTTTCTTCCAGTTGAGTATCAACAGTGTCCAGCCCGCATAACCGGCAAGCGCATACGACCAGTCAAAGACAGCTCCCAATATTGCAACGCCGGTTCCTGTCAACACTGCGTTGGAGAAGAGTATGATCATGAGGTACTTTGGCATATGCGTTATTGTCAATATCATCAGTCCGATAACGGTTATTGTCGTGGGGCATTCCATTCCGAATACGGCCATGGCGGGCCAGCGGAATCCGGTAAGGTATTCAATAACGGGATACAGAAACAGCCCGGTTATCAGGAAGAATGAGGCAATCAACCGGATATGCCTTCGCTTGTCAATTTCAAATACCATTTTCCTGTCGAAAATGGATATCAGAAAGAGTAATGCGAATATGGACAACGCAATTCCGCCTATTATGGCTTGATTGCCCAATTCCCCGGTTGTGAAGAAAAGCGGAATCCCGGCGTAGAAATAACACAGGGCTATGGTTGCTTTCATGAATAATGACGGGAGATGTCCGGGCTTTGTTATGTTCCAGATCAACATGGATAAGAAAAGTACTGCAAGTGTGACTGGAAGAATAATACTTGCCGGGTAGATTGATGTGTTAATCTTTTCTATCGCATCCAGCATTCCTTGTACTGTGTTCATCTGTATATTCTCCTTAATCGATCAGAAATTGTCACCCGGTAATGTGTCATATCGCGGGGCTTTTTCAAGATCATGATCCCAATTTGCCTTTTCATTAACATATATGTGCCCCGACGGAATCATATCCAGGTCCGTATCAAGACTTCCCGCGGGAACGACCAGTAATGTACCGTTCATCTGAATATTGGGAAGCGCGGAACCACAGACGGAACAGAAACTTTTAATATGTCCTGCATTGTTATGGTTATAGGTTGTTACTTCTTTCTCCCCTGAAACCCATTTCAACGTTGCCGTTGACGAGAAAAGATTTGCCGCATGAGCCGAGCCGGTATCCTTGCGACAATAGCGGCAATGGCACAGAAAGAAGTTGTCGAAGTCTCCCGTGACCTCATACTTAATAGCACCACATAGACATGAACCTGAATGTTTCATTGTGTTCTCCTTGTTCTCCGGAATGGTAATGTACTTGTATCGCTATCCAGTAGTAGTGCAATTGCTGCAATTACTGCAGCATCCATAATGCTCCGTAGAAGAGCGTCGGTCATTGTGTCTTTCTTGATCATTCCGATAAATGAGTTGAAAATAATCCAGTTAATTGAAAAGCCGAACAGCATTACTTTCCACGGCTTTGCATAACTGCTGCGGATTATGCAATAGCATATACCGGCAATAAATCCGAATGCATAGTTCCAGGCGATAACTTCCACGGCATAAACTGAAATACAGGTATCGATTATGTGCGTCGCACTCGCAAGGGTTCGTACTGTTCCCAGTGTCAGTGTATATATCGCGATATACTTGAAATACTGTGCCGATCCGGAATGGTGGTTAGACGGCGTTTTAACGAAGAGTCTGCCGAGCAGTGTACAGAGAAGTAGAACCGGAATCGCGTCGCCGAGTCCAACGACAGCCTGGTAGGTGACAAAATGAATATCCCATTCAGTAAACGGACTTACGGAAAGCATGATCTCCTGCATCCCGATCATATACAGCAGGGCCAATGCCGTTCCATAGTTTCTGCTGCTTGTATTGCCGGTCGGCAGCCCTTTTTCTGAAAAGTACCGCAGTGCTAACGCGCATTGTGTGTACAACAGAACAAAATAAAATACTGCGATGACCGGGAACCCGAAATGCATGATTAGAATGCTGTCAAAACGGGTTTCGTCGGCTTTGACCGGAATGAGTGCGTGACCAATAATGGTGAAAAATGAACATGTCAGGATAATGCCTGCTGCAAGAACGAGTTTCCTGAATTTCCCTTTCCTGTGCATAATCATCTCCCGGAGAGCGTGTGGGGCGGCTTCCCGGAAAGTGAACCGCTGTTCTGTTCCGCTTCGTATGATTCTTTTATCTTTGCATACCGTACGGTCAGTTTCTCAATCTCTTTCATTTTTACAAGCGAATCCGCATACCATGGACTGTTTTCATGTTCATTCACAATGATTGTGAAGCTGCGATAGGCTTCGGCCATTTCACTGATCAGGTTTTGAATGATACCCGTCGCTTCCGCGTGGGTATGAACTGTGCCGCTGGCGGATTTTACATCAATTGAAAATGATTTCCATTTCGAGGGATGGATATTCTGAAATTTCTGTATCCCTTCTTTGTAAATTGAATACGCGCTGTTATCGCTCTTTTTCTTTTCGTTGGTACTGAGGGGCTGTTTTTGCAGTTGACTCTTGAGATTTGAATAGGCAAGATTCAGGCGGATCATGGCCAGATGACTTTTCAGGTTGTCTTCATTCCTGTCGGGATGGAAAGACTTTGATTTTTCGCGATACGCTTTTTTCAAGTCTTCCATGGAGAATGATTCATTTATTCCAAGTACTTGTATATCGGTCATTGTCGTTCCTGTGAAAGGCTTATGTGAGGGCTACAGTTTCAACCACAGGGCAGGACGAACGCCTCCCCGACACCGGCCTTCATCGAGGTTCCCCTTCAGGATGTTGTTTCCCTGAATGCCGATATTTCCGTCGCCGTGGATGTACACGGCTTTTACTCCGACACGGCCGGGTGAACGGAGCCACCACCATGCCGCTCCGCCATCATGTAGCGCGATTCTCTTCCCGTTGTTGGGATCTTTTCTCTGGAACCAATATCGCTGATTTTTCCCCGGGTTGAAAAGGAGTGGGCTGCTGTCTCCGAAATACCGGCAAACCGCTTCTTCAATACTCAACAGGAATATTTTGTCCTGTGTATCCAATCCTCCATTCGTTCCATACCACTGGTTGTTATGATTCTTGTTTAATACCGGTACAATTCTGTCTCTTTCTCCGGGATCAAAGGAGGCAGTGAACGTGTTGTTGAGATACTCACGCAAGGAACAATCCGCCCATGTCGTGTCCGTATATGCGTCGTGATACGGGCGTTGATCAATAATTGCTTCTGTTATAATCAGAGCCTTGTCTTCCTGTACATCGAGAACTTTCCAGTCGTAAGGACCAAATGATATAATTTCTCCTGGTTTCATATATCCTCCGAATTCATGATTGCTTTGTTTCTTTTGATGTACTCCCCGGTGATGGTCAGTTCTTTCGCCCAGTTTTCAAAATATGCTTCCGGATAATTCCAGTATCGTTTTGAAGAAAAAGCTATTGTCGTGAGCGCTGATGCATCGGATATAGTTGCTTCTCGTATCATTGTTTCCTTTACGGTTTTTCAATCGCATGGATAAGAAAAAATCACGCTTCGGTACAGGTATACACTACCCATTCACTTTTCTTTGTTTTGAGAGAATCGTAGAGTCTTTGTGCAGGAGCATTATCCCGAGCCGTGAGCCATTGCAATCTGACCGCACCTTTTGATAATGCAAACTTGAGACAATGATGAATCAAATTACGGCCTATGCCCCGTCCTCTATATTCGGGTACTGTATACAGATCGTTCATGACGCCCACCCTGCCGGGAATGCTTGAGACAAACGTGAAATAGACCGTAGCAAAGGCAACTGGATCACCCTTGTCATTTCTGTAAAGAAAAAGACATCCGTCATTCCCGGTTTCACTGAATTGCGAAAAGAATTCTCTGTTCCGTTCATCGTTAATTGAAGATATGTTGTAAAACTCCTGATATTTTCGTATTAACGGGAGTACTTCTTCCAGGTTTTTGCTTGAAACTGCTTCAATCATAATCTACCTCAATTTGTATATAGAGTTACCATCTTTTAGTGTTGTACACCATTTAATAGATGTGTGGAATTATCCGGTACGGAACCCGTTCGCAGTATTGCTTCCACAGGTCGCCATACTTGGCATTACAGCGCTTGTCGTCGTCACGTTCCCGGGTTGAGAGCAAGAGTACATAATAGAGCGGGTACAGCCAGGTCCACCAGATTTCCGGGTACCCGAGTGAAAGAGTCAAGCCGGTGGCCATGAGCACCTCTCCCAGATAGTTGATATGTCGTGAAAGTCCCCAGAAGCCATTGCAGAGTAAGGTGTACTCGCCGTTGGTAAGGATTTCCGGTTTGATAATTCCAAGGAAATATGTATCGGGTCGTGTTTTGAAATAAAACTTCTGCATATTGGCGCCCCGGGCAAGAATCCAGCCGGAGAAAAAGACGGTGCCAGCAATGATCAATTGAGCCGTTGAAATGCCGGGATCGGGACGATGAGCTACGGCAAATATACCGATTCCGTAAAAGTAGGGATAAAAAGTCAGGCATCCCCACGTGAGTTTGTATCCGATACGCTCGGCAAAAAGGTCGTAGGTATATAG